>JAIXKT010000001.1:42491-152978 GCA_026932145.1 Bacteroidia bacterium | reverse complement strand
AACTAATCATTCCAAAAAATATCTTCCTATTATTTCTACCTCCTTACAGCCCAGAGTTAAACCCTGCTGAAAAGATATGGCAACATATCAAAAGAAAGTTTACCAATAAACATTTCGAAAATTTAGAACAAATCAGCACATTCTTTGACCAAGCAATAAAGAACCTAAGCCCTCAAATGGTAATGTCTATATGCACATTCAAATATATGAATATAGATACATTTTGGTCTAATTAAAATATCATTATCGTATTACGCCTTCTATTTCCGGTTATGGTTCAGAAAAAGGATTAACCATCTGAGCCACAATTTGCTTTTTAGCAGCTAACGGCAGTTATCTTTGGTTACGCTTCTTTTGTGTAAATCTGTTTTAGGATAAAAATGGGTTAGCTGCTTTTGGGTTGGGGAGTGAGGATAATGACAAATTCGCCTTTTTCGGCTATTTTGTGTTGGTTTAAGGAGGTTAGTTCTTCAAGAGTACCTCTTAGCACTTGTTCAAATTTTTTGCTGATTTCACGGCAAATAGCTGCTGGACAGTCTTTTCCCAGTTCTTCTGACAAGTCTTGTAGTGTTTGGAAGATTCGGTGAACAGATTCGTAAAGCACAATCGTTCGGTGTTCGTGTTTTAGTTGTTCTATTCTTTTTTTTCGACCTTTTTTGGCTGGCAAGAATCCTTCATACACAAATCTGTCGCAGGGGAATCCGCTCATTACTAAGGCGGGAATGAGGGCAGTAGGGCCTGGCAAGCAAGTTATGGGGATATTTTTTAAAATAGCCTCTCTGATTATCAAAAAACCGGGATCTGATATTCCGGGAGTGCCGGCATCTGAGACTACAGCTAAGATGAGCTTTTTATCCAGAACATCTTGTAGGATTTGTGGGACTTTTTTATGTTCATTATGGCCATGAATTGAGATCATCGGGGTTTGGATGGCGTAATGCTTTAGCAGATGCTGGGTAACGCGGGTATCTTCAGCAGCGATTACATCCGCTTCTTGCAATATCCTTATTGCTCGGAAAGTAATATCCTCTAAGTTTCCTATGGGGGTAGGAACTATGTAGATACACGGACGCGTAATGTCTGTGTTACCAATAGCAGTTTTGGTCTCCATACCAACGGTTTTGAATACGTAATGTAGCTTCAATTACTTCGCGGGCGCAACCGGTTCCGGCTTTTGAGCGCAATAACCAGCGTACTATTTGCTGAATATCCCAAGCTGCATCTGCAGGGCAAGTAGATACGCCCACACGCTTTAAGACTTCAATATCCGGCATATCATCTCCGACGTACAGCACGTCGCCGTCATTAAGCCCTTTTTGGGAAATATATGATTCATAGACAGATAGCTTATTATGGCAGCTCATAAAAATGTCCTCTACGCCTAAGCCCGCCAAACGTTTATGTACTCCCGATGAAGTTCCACCAGAAATAATGGCAACTTGAAATCCTAATTTAATGGCTAATTGTATAGCGAAGCCGTCTTTTATATTCATCACTCGAACTGCTTCTTGCTCAAAAGCAAATACTTCTCCGGTGGTTAAAACACCATCAATATCAAAGATAAAAGCCCGAATAGGCTGTAATAGGCTTGATAAACATTCGCTAACAATAGAATCATATCGAATCTCTCCGATTTTTTCACCCGAAAAATAATATTTATCGGATTGAGATAATGATAGTTGAACAAAACCATCTTCGGGTGAGTAATAGGAAAAAATGGTTTTATCTGATGCCCAAAACTCAATCAGTAATTGACCTCTCTGAACTTGACCAGCAGGGATATAGCATTCTTTTACTTTCCAGCAAGTAATATTTTCCTGATAAGGTAGCCTTAATGCAATTGTGTACTGCATATTAATGGTTTACAAAAACCCACTTAGATAAATCTTTCCATGTTGGTTTTTTTCCGTACATCAAAATCCCAACGCGATAAATTCGGGCTGCTAACCAGATAGTTCCGAATACTCCGGCAATAAGAAGCAGTATAGATAACCCAATTTGCCAAAAAGGAACTTCTATACTTGCTAAACGCATCATCATTACTACAGGAGAAAATAGCGGTACTAATGAACCGATAGTCGCGATAACCCCATTCGGATACTGTAAGATATTAGGGATAAATAAAATCGGTAAAACTAAGGGAATAAAAATAATAGATACAAATTGCTGACTATCAGTTTCTTGGTCTATTGCCGAACCAATAGCTGCTAAAATTGACCCATACAGAAGATAGCCAAATAAAAAGTAAAAGAGAAAATAAAAAATAATGGAAATATTAAAATTTTGTAGTGAACGAATGATTTCGGCAGTTTGATTTATTTGTTCAGGAGACGCTTGCGCTGTCGATACAGATTGAGATGCTATTCCGGTTATTCCCATTATAAAAGCCCCCACTACAACGATTAATATCATTAAAATAAGCCAGATAGCAATTTGGGTAAGTCCTACCAAGGCTATTCCCATAATCTTTCCCATCATCAATTCTATTGGTCGGATACTGGAAACGATTATTTCTACGATGCGACTTTGTTTTTCTTCCATCACACCACGCATGACCATAGTTCCGTATATTACTAAGAATAAGTAAATTATCATACTCATAGCATAACCTATTCCGGCTGCGACTATTGAATTAATGGATTGTTCGCTTTTTGCAGAAATTTTTAATGTGTTTAAGTCAACTTTTGGGGTTAAAAAGCTAAGTTGTTCTGATGTAAGGTTAATCTGTGAAAGCCGGATTCCTTGAATGGCTTCTGTTATTTTACTGCGAATTTTTTGGTCTAATGATAAACTTAATGGTTTTGCGGCATACAAAGTAGCCGTAATTTGAGTTTTAGTAATATCTTCCGGTAATATCAGAAGATATTGATTTTCAGTTTGTTGTATCTCTTGTTGTATTTCTGGGATGGCATTATTTCGGCTTACAAACAAGATAGAACCATCTGAATGTAGGTTTTTAATAATTTGGTTTGTTGGGTCTTTTACCCAAACAGTAGCAATTTCAGAGTTATCCGTAAGAGTAGTAACTAAAATTGGCAAAAACACCAGCAGTGCAAAGCCTATCGGAGCTAAAAATGTAATGAGCAAAAAGACCTTGTTTTTAACTCTGATAAAATACTCTCGGCGTAAAACAAGGCCAATGTTTCGTAGCATATTTCTGAAAATCAGTTAGTTATTCTTTTCCAGATAACTGTTCGTCCGATAAGTGAAAAGCCAATATAGCCTCGTACTTCTAAGGTATTTTTGTCTGTTAAGGTCATTTTACAGCTATAATCTTTGCCATTTTCAGGGTCATAGATATTACCGTCTTCCCACACATTGTTTTTGTAATAGACAAAATTTCGCAGTAAGTTTAGCCCTATCAGTGGGTTATTGCGTTTTTTGGGGTCAGTGTTATTTTTATCAACTTTGGGTTTTCCATTTTCTTCGGGCTCTTTGAGCCAAGAAATTTTTCCAAAGTATTTATTATTTGATTTGTAGATATGGACTTTTGAGCGTCCATTGGTAGTTAGCCAATCACCAATAATCTGGTCTGCTTCTGCTTGAGCAAAGGCAAAAAAGCAGTTTAGCAAAGCAAAAAATGTTATTAAAAATAATAACTTATTTGTTTTCAGCATTTTATTACTTTTATTTAAGTTTACTCTTGTTCGTTTTTTTCTTTTAAAATAGCCAAGATAATATTTTTGAAGGCATCTCCTCTTGCATTATAGTCTTCAAAGAGGTCAAAACTTGCGCAGGCGGGGCTTAGCAGAATGGTATCTCCTTCGGCAGCAAATTTCATGGATTCTTGGATAGCATCTTCCATACTTAGCACATGAACAATCGGTTTAAGGGTTGCAAAGGCATCAAAAATCGCTGCTTTATTTTTGGCTAACACAACGATAGCTTTCACTTTTTTAGACACCAAATCAAGCAGTTGGCCATAATCATTACCTTTATCTACCCCGCCTACAATCCAGACAACGGGCTGTGTTATAGAGTCTAAGGCATACCAAACAGCATTAACCGTAGTTGCTTTAGAGTCGTTAATAAAGGTAACTTTATCAATTTCTGTAACAAGTTCTAACCGATGTGGCTCATTTTCAAAGGAATTAAAACTTTCTCTGATTTGGTCATTCCGAATGCCGCTTATATTCCCGACAATACCTGCTGCCAAAAGGTTTTGTTGGTTATGCTTTCCTTTATTAATTTTAACGTGTTTCGTAGAAATTTTATCTACAGAAAGTTTCTCGCTTTTTGGGTCAGTATCTTGTTTCATATTTTTGAACATTAAAAAATCGCCGTCTATCCAAGCAGTAGAATCGGGGGTGTAAGATAAGGAAAAACCGAAAGTTATGCACAATGGTTTGTTTTTTTTCACAATATCTACAAGTTTTTTACTATCAAGAGAATAAATCAGAAAATCCGCTGGTCCCATAGCCTGATATAGTCTTGCTTTGGCTTCTGCATACTTAGAAAAGTCGTAATTATACCTATCTAAATGGTTTTCGGTGATATTTGTTAAGACGGCAATTTTGGGTTGAAAGCTAAAACAATTATCCAATTGAAAGCTGCTTACTTCTACGACATACCATTGGTGTGGATCTTCGGCTATCATTTTTGCAAAGCTGAAACCTACATTTCCGCACAATCCTATATCAAAACCGGCTTGGCGCATTAAGTGGTAAACCAGCAGCGTAGTAGTAGTTTTGCCATTGCTTCCTGAAATAGCGATAATATTATCGCTATTTCTATGCCGGTAGGCAAATTCTATTTCCGAGATTACTTCAATTTGGTTGGAATAAAGTTTTTGGATAATGGGTGCTTTTTCCGGTATTCCAGGACTTTTGATTACGGTGATGCCGGATTTTAGCCAAGTTTCAGAATGTCCATTTTCTTCAAAGGCGATATTATAATGGAGGAGTTCATCTTTGAATTTCGGTTTTATTGTTTGAGAGTCTGATACAAAGACTTCAAAGTGTAGTTTTTTTGCAAGGACAGCAGCACCGATTCCACTTTCGGCTGCGCCCAACACAATGATTGACTGCATAAAAAACGCGCAAGATATACAGTTTTTGTAAACCTTGCGCGTTAATATTTTTAGAATTTAAAAGTTACTCTTTAGGTGCATCTGCAATTGTGTTGCGCATTTGGGTGTCGGCTTGTAGGTTTTTCAGCCGGTAATAGTCCATTACTCCCAAGGAACCTTTGCGGAGGGCTTCGGCCATAGCTAACGGTATTTGGGCTTCTGCTTCAATCACTTTGGCACGCATTTCTTGCGCTTTGGCAATTGATTCTTGTTCGGCTGCTACTGCCATAGCCCGGCGTTCTTCGGCTTTTGCGCGAGCTACTTGTAAATCTGCTTCGGATTGATCTATTTGTAGCTTTGCCCCAACGTTCTCTCCAATATCAATATCGGCAATATCTATGGACAATATACTAAATGCTGTTCCGCTATCTAAGCCTTTGGCTAACACTGTTTTAGATATTAAGTCGGGATTTTCCAATACTGTTTTATGGGAATCAGAGGAGCCGATTGTGGTTACGATACCTTCTCCAATTCTGGCTAAAATAGTTTCTTCACCAGCACCACCTACTAACTTGTGAATATCTGCTCGCACAGTTACTCGGCTGCTAACGACAAGCTGAATCCCGTCTTTTGACATTGCTGTAACTGGAGGAGAGTTGATAACTCTTGGATTAACGGAATCGTGTACTGCCTGATAAACATCGCGCCCTGCCAAATCAATAGCTGCTGCTAAGTTGAAATCTAAATCTATATGTGCTTTATCTGCTGAAATCAAGGCATTTACCACTGCATTTACATTGCCTTTTGCTAAATAGTGAGTTTCAATATCTGTAACACCAATCTTGATTCCGGCTTTTGTTGCTGTGATTAAGTTATTTACGATTATAGATGGCTGAACCTTACGTAACCGCATCCCCACCAACTGCATGATACTAACATCAACTCCGGAAGTAACGGCTGTAATATACAACCCTATCGGAACAAAATAAAAAAACAGTAAGATACCAATAAAGGCCGCAAAAACTGTTAGTGCTGTTAAAATTTCCATGATATTTAAAAAAACAAATCTAAGTGTTTTTAACACACAATACCTAATATTTATTTTAAAAATCGAAAATTAATTATTGTAAATTATCAATTGAACGTAATTGATGCCAATAACTGTTGATTTTTATCGCCAGTTCAGCTATTTCTATGGATTCTTCTGCGCAAATAATATGTGCTTGTTGGTAATAGAAAACTCTATTTGAAAGTAGATTTTGTAGGGATTTTAAGATACTTGGTTTTGTTTTTCCTTGAATAACGGGTCTTGAATGAGGATTTTGGGATAATATTCGGTGGGCAATGATGTGAATATTGGGATTTAGCCAAATACAAACTGAATTAGATGACATTAAAGAGTTATTTTCCTGAAAACAAGGTGTTCCGCCACCACAAGCAAGAACAAAGCGTTCATGGTCAGCAAATAACGATTGTAATTGTTGGGATTCTGTTTGGCGAAAATAGTTCTCTCCGAATAATTGAAAAAAACGAGCAATAGGAATCTGTTTTTCTTGAATAATCAGATTATCTAAATCAAAAGCGGGTAAGTTAAGAGCGTTAGCTAAGGTGGGTAATAGACTGGACTTTCCAGCACCCGGAAGCCCCCAAATACAAACCCTCACGAATTTTGCTTTTCTTGTTTGGGAAAAATTAACGAAAAAACTACCGATAACACTAAAACAGAAATAATAAATATAAAAGATAAAATTGTATCTATCTTAATATTAATAAGTTCTAATAACATTTTAGCTCCAATAAAAATCAAAATAAATGAAACGCCGCGGGAAAGAAGATAAAATTTATTCAGGACGGAGCTTAGTACAAAAAACATTGCCCGAAGGCCAAGTACGGCAAAAATATTGGAAGTATAAACTACAAATTCATTTTGAGAAATCGAAAAAACAGCCGGTATAGAATCAACAGCAAATATCAGGTCGGTAGTCTCTATCAAAATGATTACCATGAAAAGGGGGGTAAACAATAGTTTTCCCTTATCCCGTATCCAAAAAGAACTTCCGTGCTCTACGGTAGTAAAGGGTAAAAATTTCTTGGAAAACCGAAGTACCGGATTCGTATCTAAATTCACCTCTTCGTCTTCTTCGGATTTTCCAAAGAGCATCTTGGCACCGGTAAAAACCAAAAATGCCCCAAAGATGTACAGAATCCAATGAAATTCATGGATTAGTATGGCTCCTATAAAAATAAAGATACCCCGCATAATCAACGCACCCAAAATACCCCAAAATAAAACTTTGTGCTGATATTGATCTGAAACGTGGAAATATCTCATTATCAATATAATCACAAAAATATTATCTACAGATAACGCGTATTCTGTAACATAAGCTGATAAATATTCAACTGCTGCGGTAGGTTGGTCATCAAAATAATAAATTAAGGCTCCAAACGATAAGGAAACTGCCACTAAGGCCGCAGACTGTATTAAAGCTGCAGTAGTAGATACTCTATGAGGATTTTTGTTAAAAACCCCTAAATCTAGTACCAAAAACGTAACTACAATAATCCCGAAAACCGTATATAACCAACTTTCAGGCGAAATAGACTCAATAAATAAAAACGTACCATGCATAACTTAGGTACCAGAATACACTATGATTGACTTAGGCGGCAAAGGTAGAAAAATATACATTATGAATAGAAAGTTCGGCTGTATAGTTATTATTTTTTTGCAATAATTTTCAATATTTATATTTAATGCACGTAAACACTTGAATTTAAGTGTCTTTATGCTTTCAATACCTAAATATTTCTGAGTATGTAACGACAAATTAATTTTTAGTTTTAATAATCTATATTGTTTATTATCAATGATTCGTATGTATTAGAACTTATCTATAAGAATTAATATTATTCTATTTATTTGATTACTAAATGATTTTTTACAAGAGATATTTTATTGATAATCTCTACTTTTTAAGATAAAGAGAAATAGTAAAAGTTAATTTTTCATTGTATCTGAGAAGGGTAAAATCCGAGAAGTTAAAGAATTGGTAGCGGCTCGAGTTAATCTGTCATTAATAGCAATTCCGATACTTTCTTGCGGGAATTTTTCTGCCAAAATGACATCAATTCCGGATGCATCAAGTTCATAAAGAGCAGCATATAGCCGTTGGGCAGCTTGATACATATCTCCCGAAGGGGAAAGACACTTGATAGTAGCTCCCGGAACATCCAGATTGTAGTTTCGTTGAAACGACAAAATCCCAATTTTTTCCGGCACACAATCATTCAGCATAAGCCAGTCGATAGGATTTCCCAAAATTAGAGGGGTTTTAGGGGCATAGTGGGCAAGTGTCATGCCAGGTGCTGCTATGGGAATGTCAGATGCGGCCTGAGAATAGGTAGAAATTTTCCCTACAATAGCTTCTATTGCTTCCGGCAAAATACCGCCTTGCCTTAAAATAACCGGTGAATCGTTCATAAAAGAAACTATAGTTGATTCCAACCCAACGGCACAAGGCCCACCATCTAAAATATATGGAATTTTATTTCCTAACTGTTCATAAACGTGCATTGCCGTTGTGGGGCTAATGGAGCCGGATAAATTAGCACTTGGTGCCGCTAATGGGATACCGGAGTTCGTTAATAGCCGATTGGTTAAAATATGCGCAGGCATACGGACGGCAACCCCGGAAAGACCTGCCGTAACTATAGTTGGAATATGCTGGCTTTTGGGCAGCACTAAGGTCAAGGGGCCAGGCCAAAAAGCCTCTGCTAACAGCAACGCTAACGGAGGTAAATCTGAAACAATAAATGGTAACTGCTCCAAAGAGCCAATATGAACAATGAGCGGATTAAAATCCGGCCGATTTTTTACCTCAAAAATTTTCGCAACCGCATATTCATCAAAAGCATTTGCGGCTAACCCATATACTGTTTCCGTAGGAATCGCAACTAACTTACCTTCACGTAGATAAGTCTCTGCTATACGTAAGTTCTTTCCAATTCTACAACAACTATCTTCTTCTTCCTTTTCCATATATTATTAAGTTACAAAGATACATATTGACATAACACATTTTGTGCCCAATTGATAAATGTTGAAACATTTATCAATTTAGTGTTTATACTTTGTTAGGTTTAACAACTATTTGCTAATCCAAAGAGTTCAACAGATTTATAATTTTCTAATTTTAGGAGAAAAATAATTCTAAGATGCTGATTTACAGTTTGTATTAAAGAGTTATTGCATAAAACTCCATGCTGATTCATATCCGCCAACTGTTTCTGCATAGGTTACAAAATCTTGGTAAAATGAATCATTTCCGATAGTAGAGCTATCTCCGGCCACAATTAATGTCATTTTGGCACGGGTTATCGCTACATTAAAACGCCGTTTATCGGCTAAGAAACCAATATTTTTTTCTTGATTTGAACGCACTAAGCTGATTGCAATGATAGAACGCTCTTGACCCTGAAAACCATCAACTGTATCAATGGTAATTCTATGCTTAAATGCTATAATAGATTGAAAATCATTTATTAATGATTCTAAATAATAGGTTTGTTCTTTATAAGGAGAAATAATTCCAATGGTTAATGAATCAGCCTCTTGGGGTGAATTTGTTTTCAGTTGCTTTAAGAAAATATCTAAGAACCGGAGTAAGATTTGCGCTTCTTCGGGGTTGTAATAACTTTGGGATTCAGGATGTAGCATTTCTTCGAAGCCACAGCCGGCAGTATCTAAAAACAAAACAGGCTTTGTTACAAGTATATTTTCTGCTGGTACATTCCATTTTTTAGTGGCCACAGAGGCATCTGCAATTAGTTTGCTTTGATAAAATTTTTGGTTAGAAAACTCCATGATAGTTTCATGCATTCTATATTGCTGGTCTAAAAGGGCTACAATTTGCGGATATTTTGCCATCAATGTTTCTAATAAAGTTTTACTTAGAATAGGAGCGAGGGCAGGATTTTTTACAGTAGGCGGAAGCTGGCAAGGGTCTCCTGCTAAGATGATGCGTTTGGCTTTTAGTATTGGTATCCAGCAGGCTGGTTCTAAGGCTTGGCCGGCCTCGTCAATAACTGCAGTTTGGAAATATTGTTCTTTAAGCCATTCATTGGCGGCTCCGGTGCAGGTGCAGACTATTACTTGGCTTTGGGTTAGAATATCTTGCTCTATAAATTTTTCTAAGTTTTGGGCTTCTTTACGTAAATTTTTGGCATCCTGTTTTGCTTGTTTTTTTAGTTCAATATGTTCTTGTGTTATGGTTCTTATCCAGCGTTTAGCGGCGCGAATGGCTTCATTTGCTCGGCGACGTAGTTTTTTTATTTCCTGAAAATGAGTGTGTTGGGATATTTTAGCTTCTGCTGAAAGTTCACGTGCATGAGCAGAAATTCTACCCGGATGCCCGACCCTCAAAACACGTAAGCCCATTTTAGAAAGTTTGGTAGCTAATAAATCAGTAGCTAAGTTACTGGGAGCGCATACCAACACCCGCTTTTCTACCTGAACAAGTTCATAAACAAGCGCACAAACAGTTGTGGTCTTGCCCGTGCCCGGAGGTCCCTGAATAACACCTATATGCTTAGAACCTAACATCTTAGATACTGCATCAATTTGACTTTTATTTAAGTTATTCAGAATAAGTTTGTTGTGAATTTCATTAAATTCCGGCTCTGCCTCACCTAACAATACGCGACATAGTTCGGCGGTTTCTCGGCTATTTTTTGTTGATTGAACTTGGTTTAGTGCCTGCAGCATAACCTCATAAGTATGCTCATCATAAAACCAATCCATACCCAACTTAAATTCTTCAATCCATTCCGGAATTTCGGAACAAGAAAGCATAATTTTAGCTTGATTTTTAGTAAAGCTGGTTAGAACACCGCTTATTCTGGGGTATTTTTTACCGTCATTTCCAAATATCGAAACAGAGCATCCTTCTTGAAAAAAACCTCGTTTAAAGGTTTCAGGTAAATTCATAGTAGTCAGTAATTTATCTCCAGTTTCTAATTCAAAACTTTCATATTGAACCGGATAAATTGTGGTACCTTTTGATATTCGATGCTCTAAGGAAAGGTTCTTAAAATTTGATTCAAACAACGTTCGCTCATAAAGCCGTTCTGCTTCAACAGCCTCTTGTAGTTTTTCTATGCGTGTGCTCACATCGCAAATTTAGAATGATACAGATTCATTTAACCACAGAAAATACGGTAATTAATCTAATCAAATTGATTATTTATTATAAAACTATTAATTTATATTGATTTTAAAAATAAATATAAAAAATTTATTATGAACAACTTATTTTAATGACATAACTTATTTTGTTAAAATAAGTTAAATTATCAAAAAAACAACTCTGTAAGATTAGCCTTTTCATTAGGTTTGATGACTAATAAAACAATACCTTTGTTGAAGGATTAAGTAGCTGTATATTAGTTTTAGATGAAAACTCAAATATTGATAGTAGAAGATGAGCTCATCGTTGCCAAAGATTTACAATTACGTTTAGAACTATTGGAGTATGAAGTGATTGGGATGGCTGTGAATAAGCAAGAGGCGTTAGATCTGCTTCGGCATCATAGTCCACAATTGGCATTGATGGATGTTATGCTTAAAGACGGAGACGATGGGATAGCCTTAGCCAATATTTTCCGTAAAGAATACAATATTCCGGTGATTTTTTTAACGGCATATTCGGATAATGCTACCTTACAGCGAGCTAAACTGATAGAGCCATTTGGCTATCTTGTAAAACCCTTTGAAGAGCGTGAAATTCATGCAGTTATAGAGATGACTTTGTATAAGCATGAAATGGAGCTAAAACTGATGCGAAGCGAACAATGGCTTAGTTCTATGATGCAGAGTTTAGGCGATGCCGCTATTGCCGTTGATAATCAAGGGAATATAAACTTTTTTAATATTCGGGCAGAAATGCTTTTTGGAATATCATCTACCCAAGCTATGGGCGCAGACCCAGCCATATTATTCTCCATTATTTCTGAAGAAACCCGCCAACCTATCCGAAACCCGCTGATACAATCTTTGATATTAAATTGTAAAGTAGAGAGTTACAAAGATTTTAGAATCCGGCTGCCAAACAAAACGGAGCCTCCCATAGAATTTGTAGCCTCTCCTATCATTGACGAAAAAAACAACTGTATCGGTAGTGTGCTGATTTTAAAAGACATCACAGCTAAACGAATAGAGCAGTCTGAAAAACAACGCCAACGAGAAGAAGCCGAACGTAATCTGATGAGCACTATCGTAGAAACCCAAGAAAACGAACGCCGTAGAATAGCCGAAGACTTACATGACGGACTTGGGCAAATCTTATATGCCGCTAAACTAAACCTAAATACAATCGAAAATACCGAAATAGCGGAACAAAAACAATATAATTTCGAAATAGCTAAAACCCTGATAGACCAAGCCATCGAAGAAGCTCGTAATATTTCCCATAACTTAATGCCCGGTGCTCTGTATGATTTTGGGCTAATCTCAACCTTAGAATCTTATTTTGAACGACTTGAAGCAAGCAAAAAACTAAGTATTCATTTTCATACCAATATTGATAGCCGCTTGCCACTCAAAGTAGAGTTTACTTTTTATCGTATTATTCAGGAAATCTTTGTCAATATCATCAAACATTCTGACGCAACCGAAGTAAATATTCAACTTTTACTAAGAGAAAATGATAATTTAGTATTATTGGTTGAAGACAACGGTAAGGGATTTGATACCTCAGATGTGAAAAATAAAGGATTTGGGCTGAAAAATATCGAATCCCGAATCAAAACCCTAAATGGACAGTTTAATATAGATTCTGCCGCTAACCATGGAACTACGGTAATTGTTGAAACACATATTGACAAATTCTAAATAATTGTGAATTGGAAACATCGTTTACTTAATGATACACTAAGCGTTCGTTATTATCTCCTAACTTGTTTAGGGATATTTTCCACAGCTGGTAGTTTCTTGTTTAAGTATGGTTATGTTGAGAGTTTTCAGATACTAAATGCTTTTGGAAACCCTAAGTGGGATTGGTTTTACTTAACAGTTACTTATTTGGGTGATTCCCTATTTGTTTGCTCTGTTATTTCAATCATATTAGCGTATAAAAAACCGGATGATGTTCTAACTTGCTGGATTGTTGTTCATCTTGCCGGTATTATTATCCAAATATTGAAACAATTTATTTTTGTAGAATGGGGGCGTCCCGGATTTGTACTTGGGTTAGAAAATATTTATACAGCAGGTAGCCCTGAAATTTATCGTTCTTTTCCTTCCGGCCATGCTTGCACCACATTTTCAGTTTCCCTTTGGGTTGCCTATATGTTGGAAAAAAAACTTTTCTTAATCGGAATTGCAGCATCTATTATAGCCAGCATTGTCGCTTACAGCAGAATATACTTAGGCGTTCATTTTTTGGGTGATGTTTTTGCCGGAGGCTTAATTGGACTGTGTTTTGGCACAATAGCATTTCCTCTTGCGGGAAATTTTATTAAAAATAAAATCAACAAAGTTTCACCAAGAGAAAAAATGGTATCTCATTTATTGTTTTACTTAGGTATTTTAGGGTTTATTGCTTCAGTAGTAAAGTTTTTGATAGAAAATAAGCTTTTTTTTTCATAACTAAAACCAATTTGAAGCCAAATTAGCGGTAAAAGCATTACATAATAGGAGGCTTCTGCCCCAAAAAAGGCAAAGGCAGCCCACATAAAAACACAAAACAAAAATAATGGCTGTAGAAATTGCTTTCTTAAAATCTGAATACTTCTGCTAAGCCACCAAATAATCCAAGGCAGGTTTAGTAATAGCAATAACGTTCTCTTCATGGGAAAGCTGTCATTGGGAAACCAAAACAAAAAAGCACCTCGCACAATCCGTTCTAATAACTTGGCGGGATTTTGGAGCATATCATCAGTGGCCAATTTCCACAGTTCGTTATCTTGCTGAGGAGTATCCGTTCCAAAGTACGTAATATTCAGCTTTTTACCATATTTTTTTTGATAAACCGTGAATATAATGTCGGTAGTACCAAAAATAGATTCTTCTCCCTTCCAATATTGAGCACCGGCACCGCTTGCTATTGGGATAAATTGATGAAATTGCTGATAATTTCTAAGTGTCCATGGAAAAATTCCCGCAAAAAATACTGTACAGAATATCAATAACGAGATAATTCTTTTCTTCAATGGTGAATCTAAACTCCAAATTCCCCACAAGGAAACAGGAAACAACAGCACCAACGTTGCGTGCGTAAGTGCGGCAATTATTGCCAAAACCACTACAATAAGCACCCAAAAAATGTCTTTTTTTTGGAACATCCAATAAACTGCAACTGCCCAACAAGTAATAACAGCAACGCCTATTGGCAAAAAAGTAGCGGCACGAACACTTGCCAGCAATGGCGGAAACAATAAATAAGAAATCAGAATAAATCTGCGAACAAAAACAGCTGAAATACGAACAGAAATAGTTAAGAAGAATAGGAGAGAAGCTACTGTGAATAAAGCTATTGTAAAGCTAAACCAGCCCCAATACCAATATGTAGGATACGGTGCAGCCACAAATTTCATTATCCAAGCGGTTACGGGCGGGCGCGTATGAACCGGAAAACTATCCTTAAAATAAGCATATTTACCCGTTTCTAACCACGTTTTTGCCAATTGAATATAGCCGTCAGTTCCCGCAGATTCAAAATCAAAACTATCTAATACAACAATTCCACGCCCGTCTTCAAAGACAAATCCTAAACAAACAATCAACCTTAATAGCCCGAAAAGGCTTAGCCAGAAGCCGAGTTTCTCGATTAACCGAAAAGTATCTGAACCTATAAATTGCTCAAACTTAATCAAATATCGAAAAATATTGATCCTGTGAATCCATTTTTTCAACTTTCAATAATAAGACCGGAACAAAAAAGAACAACGCTCCCAATTTATCTACTTCAACTAAATCATTGAGAAAGAGATGAAAAATCATAGCCCCAAATGACAATGTAGCTGCTACTACCAAAGATTTAGAACTCTCGTATTTTAAATTATGGTATAAATTTTCTCCCCGTATTAAAATAAAAGCAACAAACAAAGTAAATAGAATCAGCCCGGGTATTCCTTGTTCAGAGGCTACCAACAAGAAGTAGTTATGCGTAGAAGAGCGTTCTACATTATCACTTACGTATGTTCTAAATCGGCTTTCTGCAAAAGGTTTATATTGGAATGTAAAAGAGTTAGGCCCAAAGCCTGTTATTGGGTGCTCTGCAATCATATTTTTGGCCGCTACCCAGCGATATAATCGTTCAACGCCGCTTACATCTTTCATTTGGTAGGTAGCAGTTAAGTGTTTTGAAAAGTCATTTTTGTTAAAAACGGTCTTTTCATAAACCGGAGCAAATTGAAGGTAGTTTTGGTTGTGCAATAAATATGAAACAAATATTGTGGTAATCGCTAATGACAATAGCAAAACCAGCTTTGTTAATCTGAATTTTATGATCAGAAATAGAACGGGTAATAATATTATAGCTATCCAAGAAGCTCTGGTATAGCTTATAATAATTGCTACAATCCAGAATAAAATACTGAAATTCAATAATTTACGTAGATTGCTATCTTTGGGATACCATTTTCTGGCGGATAATAAGTAGGGGAAAAATAAGGCCATAATGCAAGCATAGGTTACGTGATTGCTATAGTATGGATGCATTGGGTCATGATGTGCAGCGGCAAAAGTAAAGCCCATTAGCCCGTGTCTGATAATTGTAACAACAGCTAAGATGAGTAAAATCCAATAAAGTACCCAAAACCATCGTCTAAAATCTCCTGGCTCACGTATAACCAATAAACTAAATCCTATAATAGACCCAAAATACCAAACCTTGGATAAGGTATATTTTAATGAAATTAATGGCTCCGTTGAAAAAATACTCGAAATAACAATCCATATAAACATTAAGAATAACATTAGATAGGTTTTATTTATGGGTATTTTTGCAAAATAAGAAAAATCTAATCCTAAGCGAAGCAGAAAAATAAAAAACAAAACCAACATTAATGGTTCCGAAAATAAATCTAAGTTCATTCCGGAAGGCAAATCGTATGGTATCGAGCCAGGGAGGCTAAACCAAAATAAATAAAATAGAACTTTATAGTTAATTACTGCTACAAAAGATAGCCCAATCAATAATGGAATAGCTAACAAAACATAACGTTCTAATACAAAGCTCAGTACAACAACAGGAATGGTGATTAATGCTGTACCGGCTATTAAAAGAAACTGTTGTTTGGCAGAGAAAAAATCACTGTTTAATTTCATTCCGTAAGCTTTTGTAATGCTCTAAGAATAAGATTATCACCATCGTTAATAAGGTAGAAAGAAGAACCATGATTATAGCTACTGCCATACGTTTTGGGCGGATATGCTTATCGGCAGGATAAGGCTTTTCCATAATGTAGATGGTGTTTGTGCTGTTTTGCATGGTTAAAATAGCACGGTCATAGCGGTTTTTTAAGTCCTCCACTTCGTGGTGAGTTCTCCCTATAAGGGATTCTAAACTAAGTACTTTATCAACACCTTCCCGAAATTTAGATAAGTTAATTTGATTGTTTGAGTTTGGCTTAGTCAGATTATCTACAATGGTTCTCTTTGCATGATAGTCCATTAGTGCTTGCTTCGTTTCTGGGCTTTGTTCTCCTTTTTCTTTTAGCAAAAATTCGTATTGAACTTTAGCTGCACTTAGTTGTGCCTCTAATTCGGTAATTCGGTATATCAAGGCTTCCGTTTGGCGTTCATAATGAAAAACATTGTATTGGTTACGCACTAAACGTAAACTATCATATAAATGAGTTTCTTCTATTTGCTTTGCCTGTAAGCCAACTTTGTACAGATTTGTTACATTTTCAAGCTGAACAAGAGCTATTGAGTCGTATTCCTGTTCAATCCCTAAGATTAATTGATTACAAATATCAGCAGCTATTTTGGGGTCTTTGTCTTCTACGATAATTTTTACCCCCACAGCGTCAGTGCGAGAAATCTCAATATTATTACGAAACTCTTCTAAGATGTCAAATTTAAAATTGGCTGTTTTGGTAGAATCTATTTCGTAGTGGTCAAATAGCTTTAATTTGTAGATAACACGAAAGGCAATTGCATCTGATTCACCTATTTCAATCATTCGATTTACATCGTCTCCACTGCCAAAAATATCAAATTCATTTTTTCCTAAGACATAATTTAGGTCTCCCCGATTTTTATTGATGGGGTATAATATTGCCTGCGAGCTATATGTTCTTTCCCAAATAGCTGGTAATGTGATGATAACAGCCAATAAAAAAGAAATAATCCCAACGATGGCTATAATTTTCCACCAACGCAGTATTAGCTGGATTAGATCTAATAAATTATAGTTGGTTTGTGTAGGTTGCATTTACTTTCAGCCCGCAAAAATATTAATTCTTGCGCTTGTTCAACCTTTTTGTGAAAAACAAAACTAAATAGTTAATAGTCCTTCGTTGGACATATTTAATACTTTTTTGACTTCTCCGACAAGTTCATCTTTTTCCCACGGTTTTGAGATAAACTTATACATATTAGCTTCTTTTTTGGCTCTTTCTACGGAGTCTTGGTCAGCCTGACCGGATAGCATAATTAAGGCTACATCAGGAAACCGTTTGTGTACTCGAATCATAAACTCATCTCCGCGAACTCTTGGCATTAGCCAATCGCAGATTATTAAATCAACAGAAAGTCCGTCGGCATATACTTCATCAATGTATTCCCAAGCTTCTTCTGCATTATCAAAGCCTTCATATTTAAAATTTTGGCCAAAAGCATTTCTGAGTTGGCTAATCAAGCTGGTTATCACGATTTTCTCATCATCTACACACATAATGGTCTTTTTAGCCATAATTCCATTTAACTTTATTTGGCGCAAAGATAATATTTTTATTTTACTCAATTAGTATTGTTTTTATTAAATTTTAATAAGTGTTTATTGGTATGCGAAATATAATAGTGTAGAAATTGAATGGTTATTTTGATATGATTTATGAGTTTATAAATATAAATCCTGCATATCAGTGAGTTAGATATAGACAGGATGGTAATTATTTACAAAACACTTATTATCGAAGAGATAAGTCACAACTAAATTTTTATGTACTTTTGGAGCGCGATATTTCGTTCCGATAAAGTATTTATTAAACTTACCTAACCACGAAATTATCAATAAGATAGTATAATTCTACCTAACTAATTGCAATGTTCTTTTCAATAGTAGTTCCTACCTATAATCGCGCTCATCTAATAACCAAAACGCTTCAATCGCTTTTAGACCAAACATATCCTGACTTTGAAATTATTGTAGTAGATGACGGTAGCACGGATAACACAGAGGAGGTTGTCAAGAAAATAAACGCTGATAAAATTAAGTATTATAAGATAGCCAATAGTGAACGTGCTGCTGCCAGAAACTATGGAGCAACTAAGGCAACCGGAGATTATGTCAATTTTTTTGATTCAGACGATATTGCCCTAAGTAATCACTTAGCAGAGGCACAAAAAGCGGTTGAAAAATATAACTTTCCCGAAGTTTTTCACCTAAGTTATGCCGTTAAAAACGTAAAAACAGGCGTTGAAAAAAACAGCATATTCAAATATGAAACTTGCAATGCTGTTCTTTGGCAAGGAAACTATTTATCCTGTAACGGTATCTTCTTGAAAAGAGAGGTAACATTACAAAACCCATTTAATGAATACAGAAAACTATCAGCTTCTGAAGACTGGGAAATGTCGCTAAGAATAGCCGCACGATTCCCTTTTTATATGATACCCACAGTTACTTCTGTTATCATTGACCACGATGAAAGAAGTGTGATGACATTTAATGAGTCAAAAATGCTGGCAAGAAAAAACGCATTGATAAATAGCTTAGCAGCAGATAAAGTTTTTTTTGCCAAGAACAAAGATAAACTACCTAAAATTGATGCTCACATGTGCTCTTACATATCTCTACACGCAGCAATTACCGGGCACAAAAAAAAAGCAGTTACTTATCTATGGAAAGCCATCCAACTGAATATCGGAGAACTTTTTACCCGAAGAACTTTAGGTATTATTAAACACCTGATTTTAAGCTAAAAGCTATTCATTTTCGGGATATTCCTTCTTTTGCTTGTGTGAAAAAGACATCGTTACGTGAATTTTCTTTCTCCGCACATGAACCATTGTTTTGTTCAGATTATCTAAGGTTTCTTGAACCGTTTTGGTAAACGTGGTATCGTAGAGTAATGTATGCGCAAGTGTTTGTCTTTGCTGTAAGGTATCTAAAATAGACTTTGCATTAAGTAATAGATTCTCAGCCTGATAAATCAACTTATCTGTATTTTTCAGAACCGTATCCATATTGTTTAGCGTTGATGTGCCGGCTTGCATAAGTGGTTCTAAGGCGTTGATTTTAGCGTCTGCTACCTGTAAAGTAGAATCAATATGCACAATCAAGCTGGTGATTTTGGAAATTAAGCTAAACTGATTCGTTTTGTTCAGCAAATTATTGATCCCCGTTATGCTATTTGACAAATTCAAAAGGAGTTCTTTGGGCTGCTGTTCCGGAATATTATTTACAATTTGGGTGATTTTATCCAAACTATTCCATAATTGTTGTGTCCTTTCTGGGGTTAGTTCTGTCAATAGATTACCCATTTTGGCAATTCCGGTGGTTATATCAAAAGTTTGTTTTCCTTTTAAAATAGATTTATTATCAAGTAGTTGTGTTTTTTTTCCGGGAAATAATGCGACTTGTTTTCCGCCCAAAATTTCTTTTATCTGGATTTCGGCGGAGGCATCTGCATACAATTCAACGGTTGGTTCAATGCCGAGCAAAACTACAACTCCATTTTTTTGCTGTTCAAACCCTTGAACAGAGCCTATTTCAAAGCCGAAAAGCACTACTGGATCGGCTCGTTTCAGCCCGTTTACATTATCAAAATAAACCCTAACTATCTGATAGTTAGTAGAAAATGGCCATGTTCGTAATAGCCATGCTATGGTTAGATATAATCCTAATAAAGCTGGAATAATAAAGAAAACAAGCAGAATCCGCTTTTTCACCAGATTTTATTAGCGCATGGATAGGGCATTTTTGAGATAATCTATAACACGCACCGGAGTTGGCTCAACGGCATTAAGCTCTGCTAAATACAGCGAAACCCAATCCGCTAAATGTAGCAGATACATCAACTGAGCAATTTTGCTCGTTCCTTTTGCCCAAACTTCTGTCAATTTACCGCTTTTAGGCTCAATAATTTCTTTATTTATGTCAAAACGAAGATTTACACGCGGATGATCATAGCTCCAACGTAAGAAAATCACCATTGTTTTAGGTAACAAAAAGTCCGGTTTTTCCCAGCCAACTAATTCATTGTGATTCATTTCCGGCAAATAGTGATTCCAGCATAATTGTTTCGCATTTTCATTGATTTGCTGACGAAAGCGAATAGAGATAGAATCTGATGCGTCTGAACTATATAAAACAACTGCTTTTTCAAAACAATCTGCTGCAAGTTCGCGGGCAAAGGCATGGTCTGAAAAATCATTTAATAGCTGAATAGATTCCTGAATCTCCGGTAAAAATTCACCAATTAAGTTAAAGTGTTTTAAAACAAATAGTTGTTGGACAAAGGAGAATCCGGCTGCGGTACGTGGCGGATAGCCTGTTGGCAGCATGATAAGGTCATAACCATTTTGCTGGGCAAACTTAGCTAACTCTCCGCCGGATGTGATGCAAACTATCATTGCACCTCTTTGGTGGCAGGCTAAAACGGCTTGTAAAGTCTCTTCGGTATTTCCTGAATAGGAGCTGACAATAACTAAGGTGTTGGTAGATACATACGGAGGAGCATCATAATTGCGATGTATTTGAAAGGGTACTTTTATCTGTACCGCATTTTTGGTGATTTCCCCGCCGAAAGCAGAGCCGCCTAAGCCTAATAACGCAATATTATGAATAGCATTACGAGGTTGTGATAACTTTGCTGCTGTCCCTATCTCAACGGCGCGCTGTAACTGCCCGCTAAATCCAGCTATCAAGTCTTTCATTTCCATTGTGCAAAATTACGCATTTAGCGCATTATTCTATATCATTTAAAAAAATCTACTCTAAATAATTGATTATGAGCAATAACAAATTTATTATTCATCTTTTGTGTGATTCAATATATGTTGTAATATTGCGGGGCAATTGGTTTTGATAGTTGAGCGAATTATTAAATAATAGGGAATGAGGTAAAAATCCTCAACATTACCCGATGCTGTGTTCTCCAAAACGTATTTTTCGAGTGCGCCAATTTTGCAAGTGCGTCGCCGCAGTATTTGTAAAGTGAAGGCCAAAAATACGGGAGTCAGTCAGAAGACCTGCCAATAGCAAAAAACCCACGCTTACGGAGTATAAGCAATATGGAGAAGTGGCATACTGTTTTATCACCTTTGTCAAAAGGCAGTAGGAATTATCGTTTGAACCTACTCACAAGGCTAATCAGCATCCTTATGTGTATTTGGATAGCTGATTGTAAAACTCTGATTGCTCAGCAAGATTCTATCAAGGTTCAAGGAAGCCTGCCGGAGATAACAATTGAAGACTTTTGGGGTAATGCAGAGAAAAACTTAGGGAATAAAATAATCCTTGATTCCATCATAAAAACTACTTTACCGGCTGTTTCTCTGGCAGAGTTATTGGCCTCAAATGGCAGCGCTTTTCCCAAAAGTTATGGAATCAATGGCATTGCTACAATCAGTTTACGGGGAAGCTCCGCCGAACAAGTAGCCTTAAAGTGGAATGGAATTAACCTAAACAACCCACAATTGGGGCAAGCCGATATTTCATTACTACCAGCTACTATTTTTGAATCCATTGAAATTCAACCAAATGTTACACTTGATAACCTTAATTCTTCCGGAGGAACAATTGAACTAAAGTCTAATGAAAAAATAGATTCTCTATTTTCTGCTCAGGCAATTTTTAGAGCCGCAAGTTTTCAGGATTATAGAGGCAGTTTAAAACTTCAAAAAGGGTACAAGTCTTTTGATTTCAAACTATTAGGATATGGGATGAATCAGAAAAATGATATTTCGTACCTTAATCCTTATCACAATAACCAACGGGAAAGGTTAGAACATTCTAAAAATGAGCAACTTGGAACGATGCTTTATCTTGCCAAAAAAGTTCGTACTACAACCTTTCTATATTCCGGTTGGCTACAAAATGCAAAGCGGCAAATACCGCCCACTTTTTCACAGGCTTATTCGGATGCTGTACAACAAGATTATTTTTATAGGAATTTATTGACAATCTTATTTTCAAATTGTTGGATAAAAAATATTGATATTGCCCGTTTAGATGACCAAATTCATTTTGAAGACTTACAGGCTAATATCCATAGCTTTAGCCGCTCTGAACGATATGTTGGAAAAGTTTTAAGCAAAGATTTAATTATTAAAAACTGGGTTAATCATTTGGATATTACCGGAGAATGGGTGCAAGCGGAGGTTCGTGAGTATCAAACCCCCAAGCAGCAATTAACCGGCACTATTAAAGGTAGCTCAATCTTTACTAATCATTGGCTACGATTACAATTAGGAGCTGTGTATCAGAAAGTTACACAAATGAAAGTACCTCTAACCGGTGCTATTTTAACTGAAATTCTGCCTTTTCAGAAAGCAATTAAGGGGAATATTTTATTTAAAATCTCGCTAAATATAGCTCGGGAGGTGCGTATTCCCACGCTAAACGACCGCTACTGGATGCCGGGAGGGAATCCGGATTTATTACCCGAAGAAAGTTGGAAACAAGAGTTAGCTACGAATTTAAAGTTCCATAATTTTGATTTTCAAGTAATTGCTTTTCACAGATGGGTTAATCATTGGATACAATGGATTCCGGTAGGGGGCTTTTTTGCGCCTGTAAATATTCCAATGGTGAGGGCACGGGGCTTAGAAACAAACTTTTCTTACCAAACCAAATTCACAAAAGGTTTTGTAAGAACTTCTATAACGGGTGCTTTAAACCAAATAACCAAAGAAAAAACAACTCAAATAGCTGATGCTTCCTTGCATAAACAAATGATTTTCATACCGTTGGTAAATTCTTCTTTTCAAATATTACTTTCCTATAAATATTGGCAATTTCGTTTGAGTGATGTGTTTTGCGGTTTTCGGTATATTTCAGCAGATAATTCGGCGTTTTTACCGGGTTATAACTTGCTTAACTTTTCTATTAGTAGAAATATTAGGATAAAAGCTACCGCATGGAACTTAGCATTCGGGGTAGAAAATACCCTGAATCAAATGTATGAAATTATGCCGGGGCGGCCAATGCCCGGAATAACTTTCTGGTATTCAATTCAATATAAATTAAATCAAAATAAACACAATTAATTTTTATGTTAAATCTTTTTTTAAGAATGACCGTTTTATCGGTATTGTTTAGTTATCAGGTTTCTAAGGCGCAAGTAGTAGCTGATTTTGATGACCTTCAGCCTACGATTAGGGGTTACTGGAATGGGTCAGATGGCTCAGGCGGCTTTTCTTCAGGGATTTGCCATTTCTGGAATTCGTATGATTCAACATGGAACTCATGGATAGGTTGGGCGTATAGTTTTATGTATGACACAGTTACAACAGGTTTGGGAAATCAATACAGTGCTTATGCAACTCCTTTACCCGGATCATTCAGGCAGTTTGGGCTTTCTTACGGCCAGCAAAATGGCTTTCAAATACAATCCTCTTTCACCAGCGGTTATGGTTATCTGAATAGTTTGTCAATCGCCAATTCAACTTATGCGGCTTGGGCAATGCGAGATGGAGACGCTTTTTCTAAAAAATTTGGCGGCCCTTCAGGAAACGACCCAGACTACTTTAAAATTGTATTTAAAGGATTTTTGCAAGGAAACCTCACAGACACTGTTGAATTTTATCTCGCAGACTATCGCTTCACAAACAATAACTTAGACTATATCCTAAAAGGATTTCACTCAATAAATTTGACCCAACTCGGATTAATAGATTCACTTGGATTTGAACTGTTTTCTTCTGACACCGGAATGGCTTGGATTAACACACCTACTTATGTTTGTTTTGATAATATCGAATATATGATTCCAACAAATACAAACCATACTTTGCAACATCCAGATTTTCAACTATATCCAAATCCTGTTTCCGAAAAATTATATTGGAACCCTATCTCAAAAGGAACAGTATTTATCTACAATTTAACCGGCCAACTCTTAAAAACAGAAAATTTAGCATCCGGTGAAATGCTTGTTAATGATTTAGCATCAGGAGTTTACATAGTAAAAACAATCTCTGAATTTGGTAATTTTACTACACGGATAATTGTAAATCATTGATTTTAAAGATGCTAAAAATGAATGAGGAACACTGCAAAATAGTGTTCCTCATTCATTTTTTTAAAAAAAGTAGTTTATTGGCTTTTATGCCTAACGTTCGGATTATTATGAAATAACCATTTCAGAGACTAAGCTATAAACAATCGGCTTTGCTGCGAATAAGGTTTTTGTTTTTGTCCAAATATTCTTAAAAACCTCACTATTACGGTAGTTTTCTAAGTGTTCAGGTGATTCCCAGTGGCTTATAGTATATCTTACTGATTTATTATCCAAATCTTCTAAGAGTTCTAAATAAAGGCAGCCGGGCATAGCTCGTATCAATTCCTTAGACTCACTGAATAGTTGTGAAAATTCGGTTATGTATTCCGGTCTAAATTCCAGTCTAACAATACGTTGAATCATGGTTTATAAAATATTTTTAGGGAAAATTTAATTGGTTCTGTATAATATAAATTGCACAAGTGCTTCTAATGATTTTTTGGGCGGGGTATCTGGGAAGGTGTTTAAAATAGCTAATGCTTGTTTTACATAATTTTCCATAGCTTGTTTGGCATATTCTATGCCATTATGTTCATTCACAAATTTATAGAGAGTCTGTAATTTTTTATAGTCGGTATTTTGGTATCTAATTGTAAATAAGATTTTTCTGCGTTCAATCCAAGAGGCTTGGTTTAGGGCATGAATTAGCGGGAGGGTTAGTTTTTTTTCTTTTATATCAATTCCGAGTGGTTTTCCGACAGCTTGTGTTCCGTAGTCAAATAAGTCATCTTTGATTTGGAAGGCTATTCCGGCGAGTTCGCCGAATCGGCGCATTTTTTCAATAATTTCTGGGTCATTATTGGTACTGGCAGCTCCGCAGGCGCAGCAGGATGCAATTAAGGAAGCGGTCTTTTGCCGGATAATGTCAAAGTAAATAGGCTCATCAATATTCAGGATACGAGATTTTTCTATTTGAAGAAGTTCCCCTTCACTCATCATCTTAACTGCATTAGAAACAATTTTCAGAAGTTCAAAGTCATTGTGTTCCAAAGACATAAGTAATCCCTTGGAGAGCAAAAAATCGCCTACAAGAACAGCTATTTTGTTTTTCCAAAGAGCATTTAAGGAGAAGAATCCGCGTCTTTGATCGGAGTCATCTACCACATCATCATGAACAAGCGTAGCAGTATGCAGTAATTCTACCAAAGCTGCACCGCGGTAGGTCGCGGGTTGTATTCCACCGCAGACTTGGGCTGAAAGAAGCACAAATAATGGGCGCATCTGCTTTCCTTTTCGCCGCAGGATGTAGCGCATAATAGTATCTAACAGAACAACGCGCGTCTGCATGGAAGACCTAAAGTATCGCTCAAACTGCGCTAATTCCTGCGCAATTGGAGCCTGAATATCTTCCAATGTTTCACCCATTCGCCCGCAAAATTAAAAATTTTATATGCTAATTCGATAATTTATTTATCCAGATTTATCCAGAATCTACCAACAATTAACTGCGTGTGGTAAGCCAAACGCCTGTTAATATCACACACATACCTGCTAAGTGCATACCTGTAATAGCCTCATGGTCAAGGGCTCCCAAAAGTATTGAAATTATCAGTGTTAAAAATGTTCCGGTAGAGGCAAACAGCGCACTTGTTTGCTTAATTAGCCAATTAAATAATACTAAGGCAATAGCAGTATTCAAAAAGCCCAGTATTACTAAATACATAAAAGACTCCCAAGCCCCTTGTACCGTAGAAAGTTTATAAAAAACATCTGAAAAAAACAACCCTGCCCAGCATATTGGCCCAATCATAAGCAAACATATTGCCGAAACTGCGGCAGCCGGAACATCGTGAAAATGCTTCTTTAAAATATTAATATTTATACCATAAAAACCTGTAGCTAAGATAATTAAAGCTCCATACTTAACGTTTGACTCTATACCGCCTCCGGGCTTTAGTAAGACCAAACTGATAGCACCAATCAAACCTAAGCAGATTCCGGCTACTTTCCGCCACGTAATTTCGGTTGAAAATAACCATGCCCCGAAAAGTAGCGTAAATACCGGCGTTAATGAATTTAGAATTCCGGCTGTAGAACTCTGGATAAACTGCTGTGCTATACTAAACAAAAATGCCGGTATTAAGTTCCCAAAAATCCCGGCTAAAAATAGTGGCAATAAGGGAAGTTTTATCTGCTTGTTTAGATAAAAAATGGCTACCGGTAATAATCCTGCACTTGCAACTCCAATACGTATCATGGCAATTTGAGCAGGATTAAAAACAACTAAGCCTCTTTTAATGAAGAAATAAGATGCCCCCCAAACAATTACCAAAAAGATATATACCAGCCAAACTTGTAGCGGATATAATCCTGCTTTTTGCTTTTTCAATGACTGCAAAATTATGGTTTTTACTGCGGGTTTCTACAAATTTAGATGCCTAAAAGTTCTAAAAAGTTGTGGAAATTTGCCGGAAGTGTAGGCTTGTTGTTCGTTTTAAGGTGTAATTATTGCCGCTTTGCTTATAGTACACTATCTTTGCTTTAGCAATGCGTAATCCACATATAGAATCGCAGTTTTTACCGGAAGATGTAGAGGAAAAAGCCTTACGTCCCAAACGATTTGAAGATTTTTTAGGCCAGCATAAAAATGTTAAAAACCTAAAAGTGTTTACTCAGGCGGCGTTA
The DNA here is from genome assembly GCA_026932145.1 of Bacteroidia bacterium. Taxonomy (NCBI): domain Bacteria; kingdom Pseudomonadati; phylum Bacteroidota; class Bacteroidia; species Bacteroidia bacterium. Next base: position 125,890 of record JAIXKT010000001.1, on the reverse strand, counting down.
TTGCGTCAAGAAGCCTTAGATCACGTATTGCTTCATGGCCCCCCAGGTTTGGGAAAAACAACCTTAGCGGCTATAATAGCTCAGGAATTACAAGCTAACCTCAAAACAACAAGTGGCCCCGTTATCGAAAAACCTGGAGACTTAGCCGGATTATTAACCAATCTTGAAAAGGGAGATGTCCTGTTTATTGATGAAATTCACCGACTTAGCCCCGTTGTAGAAGAATATTTGTATTCCGCAATGGAAGATTTTAAAATTGATATTTTGATAGAAACAGGCCCTAATGCCCGCTCTATTGAAATCAAATTGAACCCCTTTACCTTAGTTGGAGCAACTACCCGTGCCGGGCTGCTTACCTCTCCAATGTTAGCTCGTTTTGGCATTCAATGTCGGTTAGAGTATTACGACACAGAACTATTAAAACAAATTGTTGTGAGATCTGCTAAAATGCTGAGAATAAATACATCCGAAGATGCTGCCATAGAAATAGCTCGTAGAAGCCGAGGTACCCCCCGAATTGCTAACCGCTTACTACGCAGATCCAGAGATTTTGCACAAATTGAAAATCAAGGCAACCTTTCCAAAGAGCTTGCCCAATATGCCTTAGCTGCCCTTGAAGTGGATTCCGCAGGACTTGATAAAATGGATAACAACTTACTTTTGACGTTATTAGAAAAATTTGGCGGCGGACCGGTGGGCATTAATACATTAGCAACAGCTATTGGAGAAGATGCCGAAACCATCGAAGAGGTTTATGAACCATACTTAATTATGGAAGGTTTCCTAAAAAGAACTCCGCGTGGGCGCGAAGCCACAATAAAAGCCTATACTCACTTTGGAAAAATTCCCCCAACCCAGCATAGCCAGCTATTTTAAAAAAATATTAACAATAAATTTATATTCGCTTCATTTTTTTTCGTTTTTTTGGATGTGTTCAAACTCTTTTCTATTCAGATAGCAATTTTTCTCATTGCTTTTCAATTTAGCTATGGACAATTAGTGGATGATTTCTCTGACGGAGACTTTACCAATAATCCTACTTGGCAGGGAATAACCGCAAACTTCACCGTTAATGCAGCAAAACAGTTGCAAACCAATGGGCCGGCGGCTACCGCAATAGACTACTTAGTTACTAATCAATCTTTAACAAATGATATAGTATGGGAATTTTACGCCAGATGTAACTTCAGCCCAAGCACAACTAATTTAGCTCGGGTTTATTTAATAAGTAATCAAAGTGATTTAACCGCTGCTTTAAATGGATATTATCTTCAGCTTGGCGGAGAAACAGGTAATAATGATGCAATAGAACTTTATCGCCAAGCCGGACTTACTAACCAGTTGGTAATCAGAGGAATCAATGGAAGAGCCGCCAGAAATAATAATATTTTCAGAATTAAAGTTACCAGAAGTGCAACCGGATTTTGGGAAATTTATTCAGATTCATTAGGAGGAACGAACTATATTTTGGAAGGAACAGGAACAGACAATACCTACACCACATCAAACTTTTTTGGGGTTTATTGTAAGCATACAACATCCACAGCAACAAGTTTTTATTTTGATGATTTTTATGTTGGGCCCCCAATATTGGATACTATTCCGCCACGTATCTCTAACATTACAGTTCTGAGTGATAGTAGTTTACGGATTAATTTCTCTGAAAATTTTATTTTACCTTCTGGTGAAAATATCTTAAATTATGAAGTCATTCCCAGTATTTCTAATCCTTATTTAGTGAATAGACCCGGAGGGAGTTTTTCACAAGTAGAATTATTTTTTGCCTCAAAGTTTATAGATTCACAGAGTTATCAATTAATTATCAAGAACATACAAGATGCTGCACTGAACTCAGCACCAGACACCATGTCTTTTGTTTGGTACGCACCGGTAGTTCCACAGTTTAATGATGTAGTAATAAACGAATTACTTCCTGACCCTACGCCGGTTGTGGGATTACCGGCGCAGGAGTTTGTGGAGATTTTTAACCGAAGCACTAAAGTCTTAGATTTAGCGGGTTGGAAAATAACCGATGGCACAACAACCGCTACATTGGGAAGCTATCAACTCAAACCCGACAGTTTTTTGATTCTCTGCGCAAATACTTACGTCTCATTGTTCAGTCCATTTGGTTCTACGCTTGGATTAAGTTCTTGGCCATCCTTAAATAATTCCAGCGATACAATCACCATAAAGGATTCTAACAGCAACATAATAGATGTTGTTTCATATCAATTATCTTGGTATCAGGATGTTAGCAAACAAAATGGTGGTTGGAGTTTAGAGCGTATTTTCCCGAACGGGTTATGCCCCGGAATATCCAATTGGCGAGCCTCTATTGACCCTGCGGGTGGAACCCCCGGAAGAACCAATTCGGTCTTAAACCAACCCTTAGATGTGTATCCTCCTAATTTACTCAGCAGCGCAATTTCCGGAAATTCAGTTGCTTTAATATTCAATGAAGCAGTAGATTCAGTAACGGCAGTTAATTTACTGAATTACAATATAAACAATGGTTTTGGTTCACCTACTAATTTAAGTCTTTCAGGAGATAAAACACAACTAACACTGACTTATGGCAGTTCTTTTTCTGTGGGAGTTCTTTACACATTGATTATTAACCAGATAAAAGATTGCTTAGGGAATGCCCAAAGTAATTTATCGGTGATATTAGGTATTCCGGAGGTTGTTTCGGTGGGTGATATTCGTTTTAACGAGTTATTACCGGATCCGGATCCGGTGGTTGGGCTACCGAACCAAGAGTTTGTTGAGTTAATCAATGTAAGTGGTAAGTTATTGGATTTAGGGACGTTAGAGATTCGGGATTTAAGCACCGGTAGTTTTTTAACGCCGATGTTATTGCCACCGGATAGCATCGTTATTTTATGTTCTCCGGCTAATGTTTCTTTATTTTCGCCTTTTGGCCGAGTGTGCCCGACATTGAGCACCTTACCTTCGCTAAATAACAGTAGCGATAATTTCAAACTATTGGATAATTTCGGGAATGTTATAGATTCAGTTGCATATCAATTATCTTGGTATCAGGATGTTAGCAAACAAAATGGTGGTTGGAGTTTAGAGCGTATTTTCCCGAACGGGTTATGCCCCGGAATATCCAATTGGCGAGCCTCTATTGACCCTGCGGGTGGAACCCCCGGAAGAACCAATTCGGTCTTAAACCAACCCTTAGATGTGTATCCTCCTAATTTACTCAGCAGCGCAATTTCCGGAAATTCAGTTGCTTTAATATTCAATGAAGCAGTAGATTCAGTAACGGCAGTTAATTTACTGAATTACAATATAAACAATGGTTTTGGTTCACCTACTAATTTAAGTCTTTCAGGAGATAAAACACAACTAACACTGACTTATGGCAGTTCTTTTTCTGTGGGAGTTCTTTACACATTGATTATTAACCAGATAAAAGATTGCTTAGGGAATGCCCAAAGTAATTTATCGGTGATATTAGGTATTCCGGAGGTTGTTTCGGTGGGTGATATTCGTTTTAACGAGTTATTACCGGATCCGGATCCGGTGGTTGGGCTACCGAACCAAGAGTTTGTTGAGTTAATCAATGTAAGTGGTAAGTTATTGGATTTAGGGACGTTAGAGATTCGGGATTTAAGCACCGGTAGTTTTTTAACGCCGATGTTATTGCCACCGGATAGCATCGTTATTTTATGTTCTCCGGCTAATGTTTCTTTATTTTCGCCTTTTGGCCGAGTGTGCCCGACATTGAGCACCTTACCTTCGCTAAATAACAGTAGCGATAATTTCAAACTATTGGATAATTTCGGGAATGTTATAGATTCAGTTTCATATCAATTATCTTGGTATCAGGATGTTAGCAAACAAAATGGCGGTTGGAGTTTAGAGCGTATTGAACCTCGAAATAGTTGTTCTGGAATAGGAAATTGGCGTGCAAGTATAGATTCTGCGGGAGGAACACCCGGAAAAACAAACTCAGTAACCGGCCAGTTTTTAGATACATCCGGACCACAACTTATAAGCTATAATTTAACATCTACCTATGATACATTAACTCTTTACTTTAACGAAAGTATTGATTTCTCTTCATTATCAATAAATCAGTTAAATATAACTCCAACAATAGGTTCACCAACACAGATTTTACTTATTGATGCACAAACAGTTAGTTTGGTTTTACTTCAACCAATAACTTCCGGAATAATTTATCAACTAACAGTTACAAACTTTAAAGATTGTATTGGCAACCTAACTAATTCCCAAACGATTTCGATAGGTGTTCCAGAGCAAGGATTATTAAGAGATGTGATATTCAATGAGTTATTTCCAGATCCTGATCCAACACAAGGCTTACCTGAATATGAATTTGTAGAAATTTTTAATAGAAGTTCCAAAATAATTTCACTTGCCGGCTGGAAACTAACAGATGGCTCAAGCACAGCTACAATAAATGACTTTATGTTGATGCCACAACAATACCTGTTAATCGCTTCGAGTGCCGTTAAGCAGTTTTTTGAACCTTTTGGAAGCACTGTTGGGGTTTCTAATTTTCCTTCTTTAAATAATTCGTCTGATAAATTAGTTTTAATCAACAACTTAGGAGAAATAGTTGATAGCGTAACATATAGCGATACTTGGTATCAAGATAATGTAAAAAAAGACGGAGGCTGGACATTAGAAAGAATTGACCCAAACGAATTTTGCCACACAACCGGAAACTGGATTGCCTCAAACAACAGTATAGGCGGAACACCCGGACAGCAAAATTCCGTTATAGGAAGTTTTATAGATACAGATATTCCACAAATAAAAATAATTCAAACAATTAATAATCAGGAAATTATAATTACTTTTTCTGAAAATATGAACCCTGATGCTATTGCTAACCCATCATTATACTTTGCCTCCCCAACGCTTGGAAATCCAATGTTAATAACTCAACTAAATGATTATCAGTTATTAGTAAGATTTTCTGCTAATATTGACAGCAACTTTGTTTATTCGATTCAAATAAATGGACAAAAGGATTGCTCTGGAAATCAGGCGGGAACATTGAGGGGGGAATTTTTTATACCGGTAGCTGCTTCGGCGGGCGATATTCTGTTGAGTGAAGTTTTACTTAGCCCTCCGGTAGGCGGCCAACGCCACGTAGAACTCTATAATAATAGTTCCAAAATTATTTCCTTATTTAACTGGAGCTTAGCTAAAGGAGATGCGATTACGGATAGCATTATTTCACCTAAAAAGCTATCTAACAGTGATTTAATCATTCGCCCCGGAAAATATCTTTGTTTTAGTAAAGACACAGCGTGGACACGAAGTTGGTTTTTGCCACCGGATACTGCACAATTTGCCCGAGCAGAATTACCAACATATAGCGACTCAAAAGATAAAGTCTATTTATTATCAGCTGATAATCAGATAATTGATAAATTAAATTATACTAATTCGATGCATTTTGGGGATTTATTAAACAAAAGGGGAGTTGCTTTGGAACGATTAGATTATTCCCGACCTACAAATATGTCGGGTAATTGGTTCTCTGCCTCTGCTGATGTGAATTTTGGAACACCCGGCTATCGAAATTCTCAGAAAAAACCTGATAATCAATCAAATACGGAGGTAAGTCTTTCGCCTGAAGTATTTTCTCCTGACGAAGATGGCTTTAATGACTTTCTGGCTATTCAGCTAAACTTCCCAACGCCCGGAACCGTTATCAGCATACAAATTTTTGATGCCGAAGGCCGAAAAATCAGAAAATTAGCCAACTCTGTAACTATTTCTTACGAAGGTGAACAAGTTTTGTGGGATGGAACAGACGAAACAGGCAGAAAACTATCTGTGGGAAGTTATATTTTCCTTGTTTCTGCCCACAACCCAACTGACGGATTTCATAAAGAATATAAACTAACAGCAGTATTGGCCGGTAAATTTTGACCGGAAACCTGAAAAATTGTATTTTTGCTAAAAAGAAATAACTTGGAAAATGTTTATGATTACGTAGTAATCGGATCTGGGTTTGGCGGTTCGGTTTCGGCAATGCGGCTAAGCGAAAAAGGCTATTCGGTTTTGGTGCTTGAAAAAGGAAAACGCTGGAAACAGGAAGACTTTCCAGAATCAAATTGGAAAGCCGCAAAATTCTTATGGTTCCCTAAATTAAAATTCTTTGGTTTTCAGCAGCTTACATTTTTCAAGAGACTCTTTGTATTGAGTGGGACAGGAGTAGGCGGCGGAAGTCTGGTTTATGGAAATACCTTATTCATGCCTCCGCAGGCATTTTACAAAAATCCGGTTTGGGCTCATCTGGGAGATTGGGAAACAACATTAGCTCCCCATTATGCCGAAGCCCGTAGAATGTTAGGCGTAACTAAAAACCCACTCTTAGGTGCTGAAGATGAAGCACTTAAAAAAGTGGCAACAGAGTTAAATCGTGAATCTTATTACCATTCGTTAGATGTTGGAGTATATTTTGGCCCAACTGATAAACCGACTGACCCTTATTTCAACGGTGAAGGACCTCTACGAACCGGATGCACAGCTTGCGCAGGCTGTATGGTGGGCTGCCGCTATAACGCAAAAAATACTCTTGACAAAAATTATCTATATTTTGCCGAAAAAAAGGGCACTATTATCCAAGCTGAATCATACGCTTGGAAAATAGAATATCAAGATAATATTTACAAAATATATTGGAAATCAACAACATCCAAAAAGTCTGGTATAATTTTAACTCGAGGCTTAATTTGCAGTGCAGGTACACTCGGCACACAAGATTTATTACTCAAACAGAAATATAAGTACCAAACGCTAACAAAACTTTCTGAAAAATTGGGGTTTGGGATTCGTACCAACTCCGAAATGCTCTGCGGAATTACCGATATTCCTCAGAAAGTAAATAACGGTATTGCTATTTCTTCGGCCTTTAATGCCGATGAACACACTCATATAGAAGTAGTTAAATATCCGGAAGGCTCAGGCTTGATGGCACGTTTAGCAATACCGGCTACCGGTGATGCCCACCCATGGATACGACCAATTAAGTTTTTGGGAAATTTACTCTTAAATCCTTTTTCTTATTTCAAACTACTATTTAAAAGCAAGATAGAAAACAACACTATTATTTTGCTGGTTATGCAAAATATAGATACTAAAATGCGTATGGTTTTCAAAAAAGGGATTTTGGGCGGAAGAATAACCTTAGAACCTAACCAAGATGAGAAAGTACCTGCCTTTATCCCTAAGGGTCAGGAGATTATGCATCATTATGCGCGTGTAACCGGTGGGAAACCGATGAACGCCGCTACCGAAGTAATGTTTAATATGACCACAACAGCTCACATCTTAGGGGGCTGCCCTATGGGAAATGATACCCAACAAGGCGTTGTGAACCCTAAAATGGAGGTTTTGGGATACCCAAATTTCTTTATTTTAGACGGTTCCATTGTGCCTTGTAACATCGGCGTAAATCCCAGTCTTACAATCACAGCTTTAAGCGAATATGCACTATCCTTTATTCCTAACAAACAAGACACTGTAAATGAATGAGTTAGTATCTCACTATCAAAATACAACTTTTATACAAGATTTTTGCCAAAAACTAACCCAAGAGCCTGTTTTTTTTCGTTGGCATGGCTGTTCAGGTAGTCAATTTAGTATAGCACTGGCTGCCGTAACAGAAATTTCTAAGCAACCTACTTTGGTTATTTGCAATAATAAAGAAGAGGCTATTTATTTGTTGAATGATTTAGCTTATTTGCAACCATCTCTTAAATGGCTTTATTATCCGGCTACGTTTCAGAAACCGTATCAAGTTGATAAAATTGACAATGCAAATATTATCAGAAGAGGAGAAACTATTAATGAAATTTACACTACCGGCGATTCTAACCTTTGTATTGTAACCTATGTAAGTGCCCTTTGTGAGAAGGTTTTAAATAAAAAAACGCTCCAAAAGAGTATTTTTCGCATTCAGGTTGGAGAAAATAGCGGTATATCTTTTATTGTAGAACTTTTAGAATCGTATCATTTTGAGGAAGTTCCGTTTGTAAGCGAACCCGGCCAATTTGCTGTTCGTGGAGGAATTGTAGATATTTTCAGCTATGCAAATGAGTTCCCTGTTCGTTTAGAATTTCAGGGAGATACTGTTTCCGAAATCCGTTATTTTAACGCAGAAACGCAGTTATCAATCCACAGTACGAATGAATTTTCATTACTGATTAATTTTCAGGAAATTTCAAATCAAGAAGAATATATTCCATTTTTAAATCATCTTCCCAATAACACAATAATCTTTGCTAACAATTTTGAATATATTAACCATGAATTAGATAAGTATTTAGAAGTTGCGCAGGTTTATTATGAACAGCAGCAAGAAAAAACGAATGGGGCAAGCCTTTTATCAGAACCAAATAAGGTTTATGCTTCATCAGCAGTTATTCAAGATATTTTTAATCAGCGTGTTTGTATAGAATACGGAAGCCTTACTTCGCTTTCCCCAAATACTGAAACCTTAATATTTACTGGAAATGCGCAGCCACTTTTGAATAAAGATATGACTGCCTTAGCCAAAGAGTTAGAAAACTTAGCCGAAAAAGACTTTAAAACATATCTATTGGTGGAAAATGAAAAGCAGTTTAATCGGTTACAAGAAATTTTGACTGGAATAGCTCCCAAAATAAATTATCATTTAAGAATAGGAGAATTGTATGCCGGTTTTATAGATAGCGCGTTAAAGATAGCCTGTTTTACTGACCATCAGATTTTTGAACGTTATCAGCGACCCAAAACGAAATATGCACGGCAGCAATCTAATAAAATTTCGATTAAAGAATTAATAGAACTTAAACCCGGAGATTATGTGGTGCATGAAGGATACGGAATAGGCCGTTTTGGAGGGTTAGAAAAAATCAAAAAGGGAGAGATTGAGCAAGAAACCATCAAACTTTTTTTTCGAGATAATGATATTTTGTATCTAAGTATCAGCCGGTTACATGAGGTTTCTAAGTATTCAAGTTCAGAAGGAGCTGCTCCGCAGTTAAGTAAACTGGGTAGTGGAGAGTGGAGTCGAACCAAATCCCGCGTAAAAAGCCGCGTTAAGGAGTTGGCTTTTGACTTAATATCTCTTTATGCTAAAAGAAAAGCCCAACCCGGATTTGCCTTTTCGGCAGATACCTATATGCAAAAAGAATTAGAAGCCTCCTTTTTATATGAAGATACACCAGACCAATTTACTGCTAATGAAGATGTTAAAAAAGACATGGAAAGTAGCGCGCCAATGGATAGGCTCATCTGTGCAGACGTAGGTTTTGGAAAAACAGAAATAGCAATCCGTGCAGCATTTAAAGCTGCAATAGACGGAAAACAAACAGCCATTTTAGTGCCCACAACAGTTTTAGCTCTACAGCATTTCAAAACATTTTCTGAAAGATTACAAAAATTTCCCATTACAATTGATTACGTAAGTAGGTTAAAATCAGCCAAAGAAATAAAAGAAACACTAAAAAAATTAGCAGACGGAAAAATTGACATACTGATTGGGACACACCGAATATTGTCAAAAGACGTTATTTTCAAAGACTTAGGGCTTTTAGTCGTTGATGAGGAACAAAAATTTGGCGTTAATGCAAAAGAAAAGCTAAAAAACCTGCGTTCAAATGTTGATACGCTAACCTTAACTGCAACACCAATTCCGCGTACACTTCAGTTTTCGCTTATGGGAGTACGGGATATGTCGGTGATTAACACACCACCACCAAATAGACAGCCAATTGATACTCAATTATTTACATATAACGAAGAAGTTTTACGTAATGCTATTGATGTAGAATTACGGCGAAAAGGGCAGGTTTTTGTTGTAAAAAACAGAATCCAAGATTTAGAATCAATAGTTGCTAAGATTTTAGAGTTAGCTCCGGAAAGCAGGATAGCCATCGCGCACGGGCAAATGTCCGGCGAAAAAGTGGAAGAAATCATGCTGAATTTTATAAATAGAGAGTATGATATTCTGGTTAGTACCACTATTATAGAGTCGGGCTTAGATATTCCAAACGTTAATACGATTATTATCTATGATGCTAACTTGTATGGTCTGAGTGATTTACATCAGATGCGGGGTAGGGTAGGCCGTTCAAATAAAAAAGCACATTGTTATTTATTTTCTCCACCACTTTCTATCCTTAGTACAGATGCTCGTAAGAGGCTTGCTGCCATTGAAGAGTTTTCGGAAATTGGCAGCGGGATTCATATTGCTATGCGCGACTTAGATATTCGCGGCTATGGAGATATTCTCGGTGCAGAACAATCCGGATTCGTATCCGAAATAGGCTATAAACTATACAACAAAATATTAGAAGAAGCTATTCTTGAAATCAAAGAAGAAAGCTTTAAAGACTTGATTAACAATAAAGGAGAAGCTATCGTTAAAGCAAATATTAATGCTAAAGATTGTATTGTTGAAGCTGACTTAGAGATGTATATCCCCGATGAATACATAAAAAGCATATCTGAAAGATTACATTTCTATAATCGGCTGAGCAAATCTCAGGGAGATACTGATATTCAACAGATTTCCAGAGATATGATAGATCGGTTCGGGGTGATTCCAAGACCCGTTTTGAGTTTATTTGACATAGTGAGAATCAGGGAATTATCCAGAAAGCTATCAATTGAACGTATTACATTAAAAAGTGGAATTGCAAAATTGGTTTTTCCTCACCAAAATAAAACCCAGTTCTATAATTCACAACAATTTACGAATCTACTTGCTGAGTTAGATAAACTACCTAACCTTCAACTAAAAGAAGATGATGGTCATTTAGTTATCCGAATAGGAAATATAGCATCACTCAAAGACTTAACCTTATTAGTTAAAAGATTTCTAAATATTTCTTATAGTGAGGTAGTTAATGCATAACATTAAAGTAAAATATACTATAATTTAGAGGAAAGTTTGCTCATTAATGAAATAAAAGGGCTTGTGTTTTGCATAATATAAAAATGCAGATTTTTCAAGCCGGCTTCCAATAGCCCAAGAGATTGATGATATGCCCAGTTAATACCTATTTCTAAAACGGTTTTATCATTTGTGGCATTTAAAATATCTGATACTAATTCTTCGGGTAGGTTTACAAAGAACGACCGAGGTATTGAGTGCAGTTGTTTTTTTGAGGTTAAAATTTTAAGTCCTGGCAAAATAGGAATTGTAACCCCCTTTTTACGAGCTTGTTCTACAAAATCAAAATAGTATTGATTACTAAAAAACATTTGGCAAACGGCATATTCTGCACCGGCATTTTGCTTGGCTAATAAATTATCAATATCAAAATTCAGGTTAGGAGACTCAAAGTGTTTTTCTGGATAAGCTGCCACTCCGATGCAAAAATTTGACGGGTAAGCGTCAATCAAAGTATCTTGGTAAATACCTTTATTCATGTTAGCTACTTGTTTTACCAAATCTAAGGCGTGATTATTGACGGTTCTACCTACTTGGTCTCTGCGCGGTTGGCCGTCTCCACGAATTAGGAGCAGATTTTCAACCCCCAAATAATTCAGTTCTATTAAGGCGTCTTCGGTTTCTTCACGGGTAAAGCCATTACAAAGTAGGTGTGGAACGGGATCAACGTTGTATTTATATTTAATAGCTGCACAAAGCCCAAAAGTGCCGGGACTTTTTCTTTTGGTTCTACGCTTGATTGTTCCGTCCGGCATTTCTTCTAAAATGGCTTCTGCTGCATGGCTGGTAATGTCAATAAAGGCCGGTTTATACGGTAAAACGCTCTCTATTGCTTTATGCAGTTGATGGATATTGCTACCTCGCTTAGGGGGGATAATTTCAACACTAATATGCGGATTTTTGGCTAATGCTAAATGTTCTACTACTTTCATTCGATTTCAGTAAACAAATAAGTTAAAAGTACGGTTTCAAAAAATTGGTAATGAATAATGATTTCCTTGCTGAACAATCCTTTTTGGAGCGTTGCTTGGATTGTCCCATTGTCAGAAATTTTATTTTGTGGCTGGATTGCTAAGTGATTTCTAAAAGATAATTCCCGCCAAGAATACCATTTATAGAGAGCTTCTTTGGAGCTCCATACAAGGAAGAACCACCGTTCTGGTGCTGGGTTACTATTATAGCAATCTAATTCTGTCGGGTTCATAAACATTCTTTTGACGGCGAAATCGCGAGTCGTTTTGAGTGCTTCTAAATCTATTCCGACACGATATTTTTTTGAATAAACGCCGCCCCCAAACCCGGGGCAGTGCGAAAAAGAAAAATATCCTTCAACATGAGGAGATGTCGGCTCGCCCGTTAAAGTGTTTTTTACTTCTAAGGGATCTGTAAATGGCAAACAAGTTTTGAGTGCTAAGCGGCTTGCTAACCATTCTAAACGCTTTTCGGGCACTTTGATTCGTTCTAACTTTTCTTCTTCAGATTCAAACAGAACTAAACGTTCTCTAAAGAAATCTTCATTTTCACTGGGGTCAACTTTCCAAATGCCTATAAAAATATCTTCATTGGATATATTGACAGGTATAAACGGCATATTTAAAATTTACGTGGATCTTCTTGTTATGCATTTAAAATATAAATCCCCCGAGCAACCATAAGTTTTAAGCCGTCCTTTAGGTAAAAAACGGAAGGTATTAAGATATAAACGATGGCTCCTTTTGCGATATTTCCTTGTGAAATTCTTTGTTGAATTTCGGATATAACGTGTTGCTGGTTAGGAAATTCGGAAGATTTTAATCGTGCACTTTCGCGGTAGTTTTCTATGGTAACATTATCGGCATAATGTTCTGCATGCGGGGAGCGACCTATGGTCTGGTCATCAACATCAACTTCTAATTGGCGTATTTGGGTAATCAATTGTTTATAGGCTGCTTGCCCGTCATTGATAGCGGCAACATAAGAAAGTTGGGCGAATCTAGCTATGGCGTATAAGTCCCCTTGTTGAGTAGGGTTATTTAAACCTAAGGTTTGTGATAAATGGGTTAAAGAATGTATATTTGATTCACTACCGATTTTTAAAATCGTTTCTCGAAGGGAAGAGTTTAAGGGCAGCAAGACTTTTCCTTTTAAAATGGGAGCAGCATCTAAATCTGCTTTTAGGGATTCAATAGCGTGGATTTTGTCTGTTAGTTGCTGCATCTTGAGATCCGTTGAAGTCCGAATCTCTTGTATCCAAGTATTCATCTGGTTTATCTCGGTAATTACCGTTTTACCAAAGTCAAGTTGTTTCGTATTAACTTCTGTTATTTTAGAATTCAGAACATTTATTTTGGCTTCAACTTCCTGAAAAAAAGTAGTTATGCTGGTTTCGATTGCAACTACTTTAGATTGGGTAGTCATTATTTCGGTGGGGGATATTTGGGGTCTTTTTTCTAATGATTCAATCAATTTTGATTGTTCTGTTAGTCTTTTCTCTACGGCTTGGAGTATCTTTTTTCTTCTTCCAAAGGCATTTAGCCAGGTGATACAGAATAGTAAAATTATAATTCCAAATAAAAAGTAAATAATTGTCATTTCGGGGATTCTCGAAATGGGGGAGGATTGTACAATTATAGAGCCTTGTTCTTCTGACTGGTTAGGTTGGTTGGCTGTATTTGCGGTATAATCTTTTTCTTTGGGTTGTTCTGTATTCGGTTGGGGTAATTCTTCGGGGGATTTTGGGTTTTTTAGAAGATAATCACGCAGGGATTCTGACCAGAAAATAACCTTACGGGCGTTATCGCTATCAAATCGTTTGGCATATTTCAGAAGATTGTTATTTCGGTTTTGTAGTTCTTTATAGTTTAAGTATGTAGAATCTTGCTGATAGTTGTTTATTGCTTCTCGGGTGCTAATGAGCAAATCGTATAGCGTTTTAGTGTCTTTATTCGGCTTATCTTGATTAGCACTTTGGTAAATGGTAATCAACTCACCTAACTGATTATCAAATTCTCCCTGTTGGGAATATCCGACACGCAGGAGTAAACCCCAAATCAAAAGTATAAAAAAAATAAAATTCTTTTTTACCACTGCTTTATGCTGCGCAAAGGTACATAGTTTTATTATTCTTGCTTCCAAACTCTTAGCATTTCGCGTTTATTCCCAAATCCGCTTGGCTTTTGAAAGAAAAAACCATGTTTTTTTAGGATTCGTTGTACTTGTCCGGTTATACCGTAGCTAACTAAGCAGCCACCGTTTTTCAGCAATTCAAAATAGGTTAAAAAAGCATCTTCGTCCCAGAGCTCCGGAGATATTTTGCTGTCAAAAGCATCTAAGAAAATACAGTCATATTGTTGATTCTTAATTAGTTCTTTTGAAAATGGGCATGAAAAAACAGTTAGTTCTGCGAGTGGAAAGAAATCAACTGTTATGGTTGGAGAGATAGGTCTTTGGTAAATTGTTGTTAAGGCATCTAACTTAGGCAAATACGCAGGCAGAGAGTGATAATATTCTGCCATAAGTAATTCCGGTAGCAAATCAGGCTCAAAAGCGGTATAGAAAATTTTATTTTTTGTATTTATAACTAATTGATAATAAGACAATAAAAAATTTAATCCTGTTCCGAATCCAATTTCGAGGATATACACATTTCCGTATTTAAGGAGTTCAGGAAGGTAGCTGCCTTGAATAAACACATGATTAGATTCTCCTATTGCACCCGATAGGGAGTGGTAGTGGCTTTGAACTGAGTGGTCAAACACAGTAGGAGAGCCGTCTTGGGTAATAATTACATCTAACACACCACAAAGATAACACTAACCAAGCAGTCAGCAAACACAAAACAAAACTAACCAATTAGTCAAGGTATGAATATAAGGCTGACCAATTGGTTAGTCTTATGGGATAACGACTGGCCAATTGGTCAGTGTTCTGTTTTTTGTTTTGACTAATTGGTTAGTTTTGTGGCGGTGATTTTACAACCCTAAAAAATGGAACAACCTATCCGAAATCAGATATTAGCTGCCTCCCGAAAGGCATTTCTAAGGGAAGGCTTTGTGGGCGCACGTATGCAGGCTATTGCAGATGAAGCCGGAATCAGTAAAGCGTTATTACATTATCACTTTAAAAGTAAAGAACTACTTTACCAAGAGGCAGTTAACTATGCTATAAGTCAGTTACAGCCTGTTTACCAAGCGTTTGCTGCCGAGCATACCAGCACCAAAACTAAGGTTACTGCTTGCTTGCAAGAAATTGAAGATATTCACCAAAAACAGCCGGAACTAATCCAGTTTTTAGTATTTGAAGCTAAAAATAACTTTGCCGGACTCACATTTGAGTTAGAAATTCCCCCTTACCAAGAGGTAAGTTTCAAGCAAAAACAGCTTTTTTTTGACCTATTTTGCTTCGTTGCGGGATACTTTTTGGTTCAAGAAAGCGCCAAAAATATTTACCCTCAATTAGCAAGCTGCCAAAAATTAGCTCCGTCAGAGTTAGCAGACGGCATCTTAGCCTTGATTCCTTCTTTATATTTAGAAAGGTATCTTATGAAATAATACGAAATTTTGGAGGTTTTCAGGGTCAGTTTTTTAGCCTTTTTGGCGGAAGTTTTGAAAATACTTTGGTATTCAGCAGGAAAAAATGAATCAAGAACCAACCTTTGTAAACGCCGGTTAGCTCGCGAAGAGGTCTTCTGGGGTATCTAAACTGCTTTCTAAAACGAAATATGGCTGAAAATTGCCCATAAAAGGCAAAATGAGCTTGAAGAATAGCAAGTGTTTGCTGATAGTTAAGTTTTATCAAAGAAACAAAGCCGGCTAAACCGTCTAAGCATAGCCGAAAAAACAGTAAGAAAAAAACCTGCGGAGCCGGATACAGCCGCGCAATCATCATCAAGTTATTTCTAAAATTTAAAAATGATTTACGAGGAGATTGCTGTGCCAAAGTACCACCCCCTACATGAAAAACGAGGCTAAGTGGCTCTACTGCAATTTGATAACCAGCTAACTGGGCACGCCAGCAAAAATCTATTTCTTCTTGATGCGCAAAAAAATACCCCTCAAAAAGCCCTATTTCGGCAATTACAGACTTTCTAACCAAGATACAGGCACCACCAGCCCAAAAGATAGTCCTAAAATCATCATACTGCCCGTTGTCGCGCTCGCAAATGTTTACCATTCTTCCTCGGCACAAAGGATAGCCTAATTCGTCAATAAATCCTCCGGCAGCACCTGCATATTCAAAGTTTTCTTTTTCATAAAAACTGCGAATCTTGGGCTGTATAGCAGCCAGTTTAGGCATAGCTTCCATTCGCTTTACCAGTGGAGCTAACCACGCCGAATCCACTTCTACATCACTGTTTAAAAAAACAATATACGGAGAATCTATCTGGGCTGCCGCTAAGTTATTTCCAGTCGCAAAACCGTAGTTTTTAGCCAATTTAATCAACCGAACGGCGGGATAAGTGGTTTCCAACCAAGCACAACTATCATCAGTAGAAGCATTATCAGCCACAATAACAGAAAAGTTAGAATACTTTGTAGCCAAAGCACTGGGCAAAAAACGCTCTAACCAATTTCTACCGTTATAATTTAGAATTAATACAGAAACATGTGGTTCTAAATCCAAAGAAAACGTATTTAAAGCGCAAAGATACGTAACTTTGCTACCCATTAGTAACTATGAATTATCAATTTATTATTGTTGAAAAAGAAATATCAGCCAATGTCGCTTTAATTCGCTTGAATCGCCCCAAAGAATACAATGCCCTAAATACAGAATTAATGGCAGAATTGGCCGATGCCTGCCAACAATTAGATAAAACTGAAAACGTTCATTGTATCATAATTACCGGAAACGAAAAGTCTTTTGCTGCCGGTGCTGATATTAAGCAGATGTCAGGGCGCGGTGCTGTTGATATGCTGATTTTAGACCAATTTTCTGTTTGGGATAAAATCAAGCGGGTTAAGAAACCCATTATAGCGGCGGTTTCCGGCTTTGCATTGGGAGGCGGATGTGAGCTGGCAATGCTCTGTGATATGATAGTAGCCAGCGAAACAGCACAGTTCGGCCAGCCAGAAATAAAAATAGGAGTGATGCCGGGCGCCGGCGGTACACAACGGCTTACCCGCGCTATCGGAAAAGCCAAAGCAATGGAAATGGTACTCACAGGACGTTTTATATCCGCACAAGAAGCATTTCAAGCCGGCCTAATCACCAAAATCGTTCCCGTAGAACTATACCTCCAAGAAGCTATATCCCTCGCAACAACCATAGCCAAACAACCTCCTTTAGCCTGCCAATTAGCCAAAGAAGCTGTTCTGAAATCTTTTGAAACCTCATTAGAAGAAGGATTGTTCTTTGAACGAAAAAACTTCTACTTACTGTTTGCCTCCGAAGACCAAAAAGAAGGTATGAATGCATTCATAGAAAAACGAAATCCAAAATGGAAAGGAAAATAATATTTTGCAAAATACTTATTATCATATTTTTAGGCTCTTATCTTAAAGTAGAATCTCAAATTATTTCTGGGCCCTATCTGGGTCAGGTTACTACCGAGCAAGCCTATCTTTGGGTTTTACTCAAAAAATGTGGTACTGCTGCCGAAGCCATATTGCAGGAAAATGGACAAACAATTGAGCAGTATAGCCTTCCCATTAACCAAGAACTTTTTCCGGTTAAAAAACCGGCTATTATTTTTACCCTAAAAAACCTAAAACCAGCAACAAAATATTCTGTATCCTTTTCTATTGACGGAAAAAAACAGCCCCAAATATGTTCGTTTTCAACGCCTAACTCGAACCATGAAGATACCGTTACAATGCTTTTGGGAAGTTGTATGTATATTGGAAAAGGTTTTTTTTCTCCACTCAATGCTTTTACCAATCGTGGAACGTTACGCCAAATTGCCAAAGAACCACCTACAAATTTTTTGTGGTTAGGGGATAACGTTTATTACCTGCCGGGATATTATTGGAAAAACTACAAGCGGATGTATCTACGCAATGTGTCTATGCGGAGAACCCGTGTGGTAAACAATGCGTTAAGGCCACATAGACAATTCGCTATTTGGGATGACCACGACTTTGGCCCCAATGATGGCAATGGAGACTTTAATAAAAAAGATAATTCACTAAAAGTATTTCACCAATTTTGGCCAAACCCAAAACAACCCAATCAAGGTTCAGAAAACTACTTTACTTTTTCTATGGGAGTAATTGACTTTTTTTGCTTAGATGGTCGCTATTATCGAACTCCCCAAGATGGCCCCTCCGGTGAAATGTTTGGCAAAACGCAAATAAACTGGCTTATCGAAGAGCTTAAAAAATCTAACGCCCAATTCAAATGTATAGTCAGCGGCACACAAGTGCTGAACGAAATTACCAAACATGAATCTTTTGCCCATTATACCACAGAATTTAATAACCTACTGGAACTTATCCGGAGAAATAAAATTTCCGGCGTAATCTTTTTATCCGGAGATAAACACCATAGCGAAGCCTTTAAAGTAGAAAAAGAAAACCTCTATCCGCTATACGAATTTACCAATTCACCCTTAACAAGTTGGCCTAGACCAAGTTTTAAAGGCGATGTTGAAAGAAATAACCCAATCAGAATCCCCGGCTCTTGGTATCGAAAACATAACTACGGCAAATTTACTTGCATCCCAAAAAATGATACCGCAGAGCTAAACTACCAAGTTATATCCAAGCGAGGAAAAGTCGTTTGGAGCATCAAATTACTTTCTAAAGATTTAACTTATTGATACAGAATATTATTCATGAATTATTCAAAACCAGAAGATTTTTATTGTGATTTACACATTCATCCAACTTTAAAGGCATTTTTAATCAATGCGATAATCAATCCTTGGCATCGCTATGATGAAGCCAGCCCGGAAGAACGGGTCGGCAGAACCTCAAAACTTACGCAAGCAGATTTCTCCAGACTCTTAAACTCCAACACACGCTTTGTAATGTGCTCCATAACAATGTTAGAACGCTATGTTTTGGGAAAATTGGTTACAATGCCGGGGGTCATGGCCAGAGTAATGAAAATGGACGTAAAACGCCTCAGAGATATTTTAAACAAACGGCCTTTTGACTTACTTCAAGAAGAACTTAACTACCTAAAACGCAACCTACAAGACCCAGATAGCGACCGCAAAGCTGTTATCGCTCATTCCTATGCACACGCGCAGGAAATCCTGAAAAACCCAAACCAAATTGCACTGATTTTAGCCATAGAAGGAAGCCATTGCTTAGGATTTGAATACAGAGATGCCCTTTTTCCGGGAAAAAATAAAGATTTACCGGAAATAATTAACGAAGAAATGATTGAGCAAAAAATCCAGTTTATGAAAGAAAACTTTGTATTCAGCTTAACACTTAATCATTTTGTTTACAATCACTTAGCAACACAACCAAAGGCTATTGAATTGGTTGGATTACAAAAAATTGCCCATAATCCGATAAAATCCCTGCATTTAGTAGGAGAGTATCGAGGTCTAACCTACTTAGGACAGTTCTTTGTAAAACGCTGTTTAGAAGAAAATATTATTTTAGATGTAAAACACTGTGATGCCGTTGCTCGCTATCAGATTTATGAACTTGCAAAACAACACAAAAAACCGATAATAGCTTCGCACGTAGCGGTTTCCGGAAAAAGAACAAACCTCAGAAACCATCAACTACTACAAACCAAAGAAGACTCACCCCAAGATAGATTACAAAGCCAACGCTTCAATCCTTGGGATATAAACATCCATGATGACGATATTCTGGCAATCCATCAATTAGATGGCTTAATCGGAATCATTTTAGACGAAAGAGTTTTAGCAGGTGAAAAACTAACCCAAAAAATCCGAAAAGAAAATGGAAATTGGGTGGAACTCTTTTTTAATCAAATAGTTCATATTTACACAACGCTTGTTGCATTTGGTATTTCCCCCCAATTAGCACTTGATAATATTTGCATCGGCAGTGATTTTGATGGTATAATTGACCCCATTGACAGTATTGTAACCGTAGAAGACTATCGCAAAACAAATGAAAACAACGTTGGCTTAGATGATTCTTTGTTACAATTATTTCATCAACGATTTTCATTATTTCGTGAAACTCAATTAGAACCAGAACAAATTGTTCAGAAAATCATGCGTGATAACTTTGTTCGTTTTATGGAAAAGTATTTTAAATAACCATTTTTGCAAGTTATTGTATAATTTTGCTAAATGATTAAATTTAATATTATCGTTGCCGGACTTTTTCTGCTTGTATCTTGCAGTAAACCGGCAGCCCAAGAAAGTACAAATTCCTCAACTTCTACCGAGCAGCATGAGGAACATTCCGCTCATGATGAGCATGGTATGTCAGAAGACAATGCAAAACCCGGAAAGGACGCAACCCCCGAGTTGTTTGCCAGTTTAACCGTAAAGGAAGACCCTATTTGCGGGATGAGTTTTGCGGAATATCCCATATCAGATACTCTTAGAACCGCTGAAGGTAAGCTATATGGCTTCTGCTCAGCTCATTGCAAAGAAGAATTTGAAAAACACAAAAAATAAACACTCAATTATCTCTTGAATACCTCAGATCAATATTATCAAGTTATAGCAACTTGCAAACAACTTTTTCTAAAAAAACATTTAGACTACGGGGCTTCTTGGCAAATATTAAGATTAACTTCGGTAACTGACCAACTCTTTATTAAAGCAAAAAGGATTCGGACAATCGAAGATACAGGAAAAAATTCTGTTCAAGAACCCATTGAAAATGAATATGTTGGCTTAATAAACTATGCAATAATCGCATTGATAATATTATCCGGAGGCAATCATGAAGATAACATTGAAAAATACTATGATCAAGCAGTAGTCAGAGCCTTTGAAACCTATCTCGCTAAAAATCAAGATTATGGAGAAGCTTGGAGAGATATGAGAACCTCATCCTTAACGGATTTGATACTCATGAAGATTCTGCGTATCCGTAGTATTGAAGATAATAACGGAAAAACAATCGCTTCCGAAGGAGTTGATGCAAATTATATTGATATTCTGAATTATGCTGTATTTGCTTTAATTCAATTAGGCTTTGTAAAAAACTAATTATTAGCAAATTATACTAAATGCTTCAAGAGTTAGATCAAGGTTTATTTTTATGGTTAAACCAATTTCATCAGTCAAATATTGATTCGTTGATGGTTTTTGCTACCGAAAAATGGACTTGGCTACCTTGGTATGGCGTTTGGATATTTTGGCTTGGCTATCGTTACCGTTGGCGGTTGCTCCCTTGGTTAATTTGCCTTGCGTTGCTAATTACCTTAGCAGACCAGATTTCATCCGGTTTCACAAAGCCTTTTTTTGAGCGATTGCGCCCTTGCCATGAACAGAGTTTGCAGGGGTTAATCCATTTGCTTATCCCAAACTGTGGTGGAAAATTTGGCTTTATCTCATCCCATGCGGCTAATACCGCAGTATTAGCCGCATGGTTGATAACTACTGTCTTGAAGA
Source organism: Bacteroidia bacterium (assembly GCA_026932145.1). Classification (NCBI taxonomy): domain Bacteria; kingdom Pseudomonadati; phylum Bacteroidota; class Bacteroidia; species Bacteroidia bacterium. The sequence continues at coordinate 104,468 of JAIXKT010000001.1, read as the reverse complement.
AAAACCCTGTTTTACAAACTATTTGGGTTTTGTGGGCATTATTGGTAAGTTATTCTCGGATTTATGTAGGTGTGCATTATCCCGGAGATATTTTAGCCGGCTGGATCTTAGGAATTACCCTTGCTTTTGGCTTAAAATATTGCTTAGTTCAATGGTCTATTCCTGTAAGTGGCTTATACAAAAATGCTTAGGAAAAATGAATCTTTTAAAAATTAAACTCTTGTTTTATGCAATTACTTATCTAACAGTTTCGTTAATAAATGCACAAAAACTTGATAATCAAGATATTAATTCTATAGAAGACTTTCATATCCAACTTACTCGTAAGTCGCCTAAACCAAAACCTAAATTATCTCAAAAGCCGCTCTACGTTAAACTAAATCCACTTTACTGGGTTTTGTACGGGTCTTTACGATTTTATCAAACGGTATTATCTGCACAGCTATCCAAAAATTGTATGTATGAACCGTCTTGCTCCCGTTTTAGCAAAGAAGCTATTCAGCAATTTGGAATCATCAAAGGGATAGCGTTATCAGCCGACCGCTTAACAAGATGTTCTCGGTCGGTAGCCAAAGAAATACCGACTATTCGTATCACCAAAAGACGTAAATATTTTGACCCACCCAAATTGTACCATTTAAAATCATTTCATAACTTTAACTAAGATGTTAAATCCTTTTCAGCTTGGGGATACAAAGACTTTTGATGTTTGGGTAGATGAATCCAGATTGGCTCAATTTGATTCCGGCTTGGTACACCGAGTATATGCGACTTTTGCTCTTGCTAAAGATGCAGAATGGGTTTGTCGCCTCTTTGTATTAGAAATGCTGGAAGAAACCGAAGAAGGTGTTGGCGCTTATGTTTCAGTAAAACACTATGAACCAGCTCCCTATAAAGCAACTGTAACGCTAATAGCCACTTTGGAATCTGTTATTAACAATAAAATCCATTGTAAATGGAAGGCTTTTTGGCACAAAATACTTATTGCAGAAGGGGAACAAACACAATTTATCATCAATAAAGAGGCATTTAATGCTAAGATAAATCAACTTTTTGAAGCGAGTTAGCTACCAAATATCAATTTTCCGATTGATTCTGCAGTGTTTTGCCATGAAAATAATTTTACACGGTCATTTCCGCGTTCAATCAGGTTTTTTCTGTATTCGGGATTTTGAATTAGCTGAGCCATACCATTAGCAATATCTTGCGGAGAATGTGGATCTACCAAAATAGCAGCATCGCCACATACTTCCGGCAAAGAGGTAGTATTAGAAGCAATGACCGGCACACCACTTCGGAAACCTTCTACAGCAGGTAATCCAAACCCCTCAAAATAAGATACATAGCAAACTGCTTCGCAGGATGCATATAACTTCACTAAGTCTTCATCAGCAATATAGCCGGTAAATAAAATATCATCACGATAACTGCATTCATTGGAGTCCATTAGAACTTTTTGATAATCCCAAGCTTTTCTTCCCACAATAACTAACTTATGTGGAGTTAATGTGTTTTTTTTAAAAATATTGAAAGCACGTATCAAGTTAGAAAGGTTTTTTCGTGGATGAATTGAACCTACATACAAGAAATAAGGATAGCCGGCTGTGTATTTTTGGCGCGTTTTTAATTGTTCGGCTTCATCTATGGGGTGAAAATTTTCACTGACTCCATTCCAAATAGGGATGATTTTTTGGGGATCTGCAGAATAATAATTTAAAATATCCTGACGGGTAAACTCTGATATAGCAACTGTTTTTTGAGCCTTTTGGAGATATTTCGGATAAAAAAAGCGATAGAATAAGCCTTCTAAATACGAAATATCTTGCGGATAATGCTCAAAAGCTAAATCATGAACTACATGAATTTGAGATACTTGGCTATTTAGGCATAAATAACCTTCGGGAGAAAAAAACAAATCAATGTTTAACTTTTTTAAATAGTAGGGTAGTGCCCATTCAAACCAGATATAATACAAAACGGGATGCCTTGCCGAAGGGTAAACAACAACCGGAGTTACATTTGGGGCATAGATAAATTGTGGGTCATATTTTCGGTCAAAGAAAAAATAAAACTCATGTTGGGGATAAATTTGAACCAAACGAGACAGTACTTCATGGGCATAACGCCCAAGACCTTCTAATTTTCCTGCAAGCAATAGCCTTGTATTTACTCCTATACGCATTTTTTCTTGGAATAAATTGAAAAAGCCGCTTTTCGGCGGCTTTTTCAATTATAAGAGAAATTGATTATTTGTATTTACTGAATTTTGGGTTATCACGCATTACAGAGAAAACCGGATTCGTCATAACGTCATCTTTATACTTAGGGTTAATTTCAATGGCTTTATCTAAGTTTTCTACACATTTATCTGGAAGTCCTTTGTAAGCATAAATTAAAGCAAGGTTAAAATATGGTTCAGCTTGTGAGGGGTCTAAGGAGATAGCTTCTTTAAAATCTGCCTCTGCTTCTGCAAAACGATTGGTTTTTAGCTCTGCTACACCGCGGTTATTTAGTCCTGTAGCTGTTTTGGAAGATTCTGTAATTAAGTTTGAATATTCAGCTAAGGCACCGGAAATAAAACCTACTTTTTCCATCATCACAGCACGGTTGAAATACAAGCCTTTGTTGTTGGGGTATTTTATAGCATAGTCATTGTAAGCATCAAGCATTTTCATGCGTTCATCAAGGGAATAGTTGCTGGCAAATTTAGTTTTGAAAGCCAAAGAAGCCATAGCATAGTCTTGGTTATTTTTATCTAAGGATTGTGCTTTTTCAATGTCTTTAATAGCAGAGGCTATGTCGTTGATACCAAATAAGTAGGTGCAGCGCATTGCAAATAGGTTAGCTTTTTCATTATTTGGAATCAACATATTAAGTACACGCAGTCCTTTTTGAGCATCAGTTCCTTTTATGTATTTACCAATGGTCATTTTTTTGGTTGCTACGTTATACAATTCAGGAGAGATAACCGGCATTTTGGAGGGATACATTTCGGTGTACATTTTATCCGGTTGATAATCGAAAGTAAAGGTGATGAATGTATGACGGCAGTTTTCCAATACTTCTTTTACGAGTTTATCCCAATGGGGCAGTTTACGGAGTTCTGCTTCTTTTTCATCTTTGGTGGCACTGGAAGCGGATATAGTTAGAACCTGCTTACGCTCTTCATCAGTCATTACGGCTGTTTTGGTGAGTAGGTCAAAGCGTTCCCAATCTTCACCTTTACCGGAATATTCAATTTTGATTGTTTCAGCCTTTTCTTTAGGCATTTTTTTCGTTAGGTCATTAAAGACAGCAAGAGAGCGTGCTTCTGAAAGTTTTTGGTTAAATTCTTCCGTTCCGCCTTGTGAAGCATAACCTTCAATGTTAATGGTATTTGCCTTAAAGCCTTCGGCTTCGTATTTGGCTAAGTAGTTTGTGATAACGTCTGTTAATTCGTTTTCATTAAACTTGGTTGAACTCATCGGGAAGATAAGGTCTAATGTTCCTTGAAATCCCTTATAGCGGTAGTTTTCATCTTTAATGTTAATATCTGGTAGTATTACCAATGAACCGGTATTAGCCTGCTCCCAAGGTTGGTCTGTGCAGCAGTTTGGCTCCATTGGGCCTAGTGGAACTTCCACTGTATTGCAAAATACCTTAGCTACTTTTCCTTTTTTGTATTGAACGATTGAGAACTTCAGGATTACCTGCCGGCCATCTAATTTTTTGCCGACCGGAATCTTATACAAGAAAAACGGTGTGTTATTTGCCTTGTAGTAAGTCTCATCAATAACGAGCATTCCCAATTGTCCTTGGGGTTCTGATTCAATATTTTTCAGATGTTCTTGTGATGAATACTCGGCTGTTACATGAACAGCTACTCCTTTGGTCAAATATTTTCCGTACTCCATGTCGCCGATCATTCTGAAATACAAGGTGTCTCCTTTTATTTCGTACTGACCGGGTTCTAAGTAGAAATAGTCAAACTGAGAGTTATCATATTCACTTACGCGGAGGGTCGTTTGTCCCATATTTGAGGCAAGCATCGCTTTTGCTTCGGTTTCAAAGTTCTTACAAGTGTTAGTAACTTTTTTTCCGTTGTATTTCGTCTTGTTTATCAAACCTTCCGGGCCGCATCCACTAAGCAGATAACTAACCGTTAGTAGCGAAAATAATTTTATTCCAAAATTTCTTATGGGTAATAGCATAACACCGTATCTTGTATTAAGTAGGTTAATTCGTTGCAAAGTTACTTACATTTTGTTTGTTGAAACAAAAATATTTTTTGCACATTTTCGTTCTTTGCAGGTTTTATTAGATAATTTGTTACGATTCAGAAGTTATTATTACTTAACAATACTTTAACCGTAAAATTCACATCTAATTATTGGTCTGTTAATTTTTGCAGGATGCTAAAAAACACAATTCCGGCGGCTACGGATACATTTAAGCTATGTTTATCTCCGTATTGTTGGATGGAAACGGCGGCATCACAGAGTTCAAGGATTTCTGCTGAAATGCCATTAACTTCATTTCCCAAAATAAATGCTAATGACTGCTTAGGGAGAATGCTTAACCGAGAAATATCAATACTTTGGTCTGTTTGCTCTACGGCAATTATTTTGTAATTATCTTTTTTTAAATTGCTTATGCAATCTTGGGTATGGTTGTAAAATTCCCAATCTACTGTTTCGGTTGCACCAAGGGCTGTTTTTTGGATTTCTCGGTGGGGGGGGATGCCGGTAATTCCACATAAAAATATTTTCTGAATATTAAAGGCATCGGCACTTCTGAAAATTGACCCTACATTATGCAGGCTGCGGATATTTTCTAAAACTACTACAATCGGAGTTTTAATAGTTGGTTTTAGAGCTGCATCATGTAGTTGTTCTATCTCGTAAGTTGTTAATTTTCTCATTTATGCAGAAACTGCTTTCAGTAATTGTTTAACTTGTTCTGCTTTTTGGATGGCGTGTTCTAAGTTTTCGTCCACGATGGTTACGTGCCCCATTTTTCGGAACGGGCGGATATGTTTTTTACCATAAACATGAATTTTTACTCCTTCAATGTTTAGGCATTCCGGGATTCCAAGATATTTTACATTTCCGTCGTGCCCATCTTCTCCCAAAATATTGAGCATTACAGCCGGTGTACGTAACTTAGTGCTTCCTAAAGGGAATCCTAAAATAGCTCGTAGCAGTTGTTCATATTGGCTGGTTACGCAGGATTCAATTGTATGATGACCGCTGTTGTGCGGGCGTGGAGCTATTTCGTTGATAAGTAACTCGTTGTTATCCGTTAAAAAAAACTCTACTGCTAAAAGACCCACAAAAGACAGTGATTCTACCAATGTGTGGGCAATATCATTGGCATCTTTAACTACCGAATCTGAAACATGGGCGGGGCAAAGTAAGTATTCAACCAAATTAGCTGTTGGGTGAAAAACCATTTCAACCATAGGAAATACTTTAATTTCTCCTGACCGGCTTCGGGCGATGATTACAGAAAGTTCTTTTTGGATAGAAACAAGCGGCTCTACGATACTTGGAGCATCGAATAGTTTATTCAAATTTCCCTGATTATGAATCACTTGTACTCCGTAACCGTCATATCCGCCTGTACGTAATTTCTGTACAAATGGAAAATTAATCTGCTGCTTCTGTATGCTGATATGAATTTCATGGGCATTTGTAAAAAAACGGCAGGGGGCAGTAGGTAAATTATTTCTGAAGAAAAAAGATTTTTGGTTACCTTTATCTTGAATAGTTGCTACGGTTGCCGGATTAGGTGATATTAATTTTCCCTGATTTTGCAATGAATTGAGGGCATCCGTATTTACGTTTTCAATTTCTATGGTTATTAAATCAAGATTTTGCCCAAACTTTTTAACTGTTTGATAATCAGTATAATCTCCTTGATGGTATTTTTGGCATAAAAATCGGGCAGGAGGTTCTTTATAGGGGTCTAAAACTTCTGTGTGAATATCCCATGAATTGCACACCTGCAAGAGCATTTTACCAAGCTGCCCGCCGCCTAAAATACCCAATTTGAACGATGGATTACTGAATAAATAATTACCCATTGCTAACGCCGCCAATCTCTTATATGTCGCTTAAAGTCTTTAGGAATTCTGAAATTCTGAATATCTAATGCTTTTGGCAAAAGCCGGGTAGCGGTAGTTGTTATGGTTAAGTCAGGAGTTTTACGGATTGTTTTGAGTGGTATTCTGCCGTCTAAGCCTTTTATCAGAAAGATAGCTTTGGTTCTGGGCTTCTTCTTGAAATGGCTAATATCTACATAGATTTTATCTGAAACGTAATATGTTGTGGTTTCGCTACCCTTAGTAACCTCCCAAGTAGAGCATTTGTGACCCAAGATTATTTGTTCTTCCGATTTTTTTACAGCTATTGGAATGGTATCTTTTTTAGTGTACTGATATTTATCTTTTAGAAAGTATCTTTTATTGGCTGCATCTATGTAATAGACTTTATTAGAATCCAAAATGTATAAAATAGAGGTAGGAAATGAGCCTTCATAGAGTTGTATGATAAAATCTCCTTTTCTATAATGTTGATCCATTTTTTGTATTGGTTCGTCTGCTGCAAATCCTTTGGCGTTTTTTCCGGTTATGGCTATAGAATAGTTGATAGTTCCCTCAAATTCAGGAACATCCGGTTTTGAGAAAGCCGTTCCGTCATGCTGCCCAAAAGCAATACCCGTTGTTAAAAGAGCGATCCAAAATAATGTGTGTTTTATCCAAAGCATGAATTTTTTATACAGAAATAATGCCAATCTAATTTAGTAAGAGCTATTTAACATACTGGGCATTGCGAGCATCAATACATTTTCGTTTGCTTCTTGGGTTGTCGGTAAAATAATCACTGCTCGCCCCGGAGTGCCAAGCTCTAATATTACGTCTTCTGTATCTGTGTTTGTAATAATTTCTTGAATCATTTGGGAGTTAAAGCCGATTTCTAATTCTTCACCTTCATAAAGGCCGTGTAAAGTCTCTTTGGCTTCGTTTGCTAAATCTTGGTCTTCGGCAGTAAGTTCTATAGAGTTACCAATAAGTTTAAATCGAGATAGATGAGAGGTTTTGTTGGCAAAGATAATTAAACGTTTTAATGAAGATATAAAGTCTTTTTTATTTACAATCAAGCGATTAGGGCTTTGAATTGGGATTACGGCTTCATATTCCGGGTATCTATCGTCAATTAACTGGCATACCAACATGATACTTCCGATATTAAAAACAGCGTTTCTGTCGTTAAAGTCTATGCGTATCAGTTCGGCAGAGCCGCTTGCGGAGCCTTTTAAGAGTTTTAGTGCCTTAGGCGGTAATATAAACTTAAATTCTGAATCGCTCTCAATATCAGTGCGTTGATATTTAACCAAGCGTGTTGCGTCTGTGGCTACGAAAGTGGCACTTTTTTCTTTAAAGTTGAACAACATACCGTTCATTGCCGGCCTATGTTCATCTGTTGAAGCGGCAAACAGTGTTTTTTCGATAGCTCGAACTAAGTAGGGCATCGGCATTTGAACGGAACGGGTATTTTCCGGAAGGGTTATTCGGGGAAAATCTTCGCCGTTTTCACCACTGATTTTGTATTTACCGTTTAAAGTTGTAACTTCACATACAAAGCTATTTTCTGGAATAGTGATTGTAATTGGCTGATTATCAATAGCTTTTAAAATATCTAATATGAGTTTTGCTGGTAAGCAAACTTTACGGCTATCTTCTTCGGCTTCTACAGCCGTTGTTGTGTGCATCGTGTTCTCTAAATCTGTGGCAGTTATGGTTAGTCGCTTATCGGTAACCTCAAATAGCAGATTTTGAATGATTGGAACAACTGCCTTCGCCGGTACAACCCCAACAACTAAGCCTACTTGTTGTAATAATTCGGAAGATGAAATAATGAACTTCATGCTTTTTTAACGGTAAAAATATTCCACAAAAGTAATAGCTACTGCGCCATTTTGTAACAAAGAAATTTCCACAAATTAACATTTTTAAGCTAAACTCTTGACAAAGACAAATATGCCGTTTTTTTAAAATAAAACAATTCTCTTAGGTCAATAAATTATTTGCTAATTCATATTTATTATGAATAAATTACCTTGCTCGACTTAAACTAAAACTTTAAACAAAATAGAATGCTAATTTCTGATATTGTTTAATTATTTAGAAATCAACAATCTGTAAATTTTCGTATTATTTAATAAAATTAAGCTATTCTGCTGTGTTTCTAAATCGTTAGCTACACAAGGTAGCTGGAAGTTTTGGGTATTAGGCTTATCTATTTGATATAATGTTAAATACTGTTCGTTCCAGAACAGCCATTTTTTTTCGGATAATTTAGCTCTATTCCACTTAAAGGGAATAGCCGGTTTCCAGTTCTGTATCCAAGTGCCATAATAATCAAATTGGATAATTTGTTGGCTAAGAGTATCCGTAACCCAAACAGTATAGTCTTGAGCGATATACAATTCATTGGGAGAAAGTAGCCGTCCTTGCCCATAATCTACGCCGCCGAATTGGGCATCTAAACGGCCATTAGAATTGAATTTTAAAATCTTGTTATCAAAGGAATTGAGCAAAAATAAGTCCCCGCCGGGGCCTACAACAAAAGATTTGGGAATTATAGTGGGATTTTCGGTAAAGTTTGGGTCATTTTCAAGGTCAATAAACCGGACTTCACGTGCCGGCTTTAAATTATAGTTAAACAAAACTATTCTACGTGGGGCGGCATCCAAAACGTAAATGCTTTGTTGAGAGGTAGCACAAATTGCATTTGGGTCTAATAACGCTTCTTCGCTCGTTCCGCGCCCGCCTATGCAATACACAGAATCCCACGTAGAAAACAATTTACATAGCTGATTTTTTTGCGTAAGCAGATATATATTTCCGTAAGTATCTTGGCTTAAAACTTTCCCCCGTGCTGAAAGCATAGCAGAATCTTTCAGCACTAAGTGCTGAGCGTTTATAGTTGAATATAAGCAATTTAAAAAAAAACAAGTAATTAAATAGGCTATTTTGAGGATGCCGTTATCTTTGTTTTTAGCCATGGATACACAATTACCGAAGAAAGAATTAACATAGTTCCTAAGATGAAACTCAAATGTACAACATCCTTTTCTCCTAACAAAATCCAAGCCATCAAAATACCATAAACCGGCTCCATATTAACAGACAATATGTACGTAAAGGCAGAAACTTTCTTTAATGCGTTAATAGACAGTATGTAAGCAAAGCAAGTACAAAGCCAAGCCAATATGAGCAATAAACCCCAATCTTGTTGGGAGGGAAATAACTCAATAGGTTCGTTAAGCCAAAATAGTATCGGAATACATAAGGAAACTACTCCAAAACTCCCCCATAACTCCATAAAATTTACATAAACTGTATCTAAATGGGTAATATATTTTTTATTTAAAACACTGTATAATGATGATAATAAGGTACTTAATAATGCTACTAAAATTCCAAGACTAAATTCTGCATCTACTTGATAGATTAACAATAAGCCAGCTAAGACAATGCCGCTAACTAAAATTTCAACCCAATGAAGTTTACGTTCGGGTAAAAAAACAGGCTCTAATAATGCTGTAAATAAAGTCCCTGTACCTAAACAAGCCAACGTTATTGATGCTGAAGATAACCTAATGGATAGAAAAAACAGCAGCCAATGTAAGGCTAATATCCCTCCAATAAAGATTAATCTGACAGGATTCCGAAAGGTAAAAAAGCTATCTCCATTTCTGATAATTCCGATAACGGCAAAACCTATAATAGCGAGCCAACATCGGTGCCATACTAACCAAAATGAGGATAAATCAGCCGATGCCCCTAAAATTGCAGTAAAGCCAAATAAAAAAACAGAAAGGTGTAACTGAAAATAAGGGCTTTTAAAAAAAGGCAGTTGTTTGTCCAAGTAACGTCAAGATTATTATTTCGGTAAGCTATTTTCTGTATTTGGATACAAAACTAAATGATTAAAAGTAAGGGTAGTGGGTTGAGTAACCACCGAAAGAATAGCTTTAGCTACATCTAAACGGGAAAAAAAAGGTTGATTAACAAATGGTTGCTTTAGTTCTCCCCAAAAAGATGTTTGGGTTTGTGCAACTTCCAGCACCGAAAGTTTGATAAGATGTTTCTGCGCCTCATAACGGATTGATTCGATGTAACCTGATAGTGCCATTTTGGCTGAATAGTGGGCTGCTCCATATAGTCGGGCAGAATCCGAAGAAAGTATCGGCAACAAAAAAACCTGTGTACCACTTTTATTCTGAACAAAATAGGGGAGTATTGCTTGCGATAATAATGCTGCACCATAAAAATTATCTGCAAACATTCTTTCAAAATCTGGCTGCGTTTGCTCCATTGAGGGCTTAAACAATCCTTTGCCGGCTGCATGAATAACTGCATCAATACGGCCAAATCGTTCTAAGGCAAATTCTACAACATCTTGCGCATCTCGTTGTGAATGTAAGTTACGAGCAATGGGCAAAAAATTGGTCTTAAAACTGGGAAATATATTTTGCTGATTCCGACCTACCGCAACTACCTTATTTTTGGATTTCATGAGTAGCTCTGTAGTCATCAAGCCAATTCCAGAAAACGCTCCGGTTACAATCACAACCTGTTCTGAATTCATAATTGGATAGCAGGGTTACAACAAATATGGACGATAAGTTTGATTAAAACCTACTTTTTAGATTTAGGTGTTTTGGAACTGGGTGCTTTGGTTTTTTTCTCAGGAACGTTTGGAGCGGAGTCCTCTTTCTGTGTAGTTTTTTTCCCTGTACTCTTAGCTTTTGATTTAGTAGTTCCTTGTTTTTCTAAGTGGCTGGATATTAGCTGCTCACAGTCATTTAGCGACAAAGACTCCGGAACAATGTTTTTGGGAAGTTTGATAGATTCTTTCCCTGCTTTTAGGTAAGGCCCCCATCTTCCTTGCATCAATTTAGCGTTTATTTCTGGAAATTCTCGTATTGTTTTGGCTGCATCTGATTCTCTTTTTGCCTGAATGATTTCGATGCAACTTTCTGCTGAAACTGTTAATAAGTCATAGTTTTTAGGGAGTGAGCAAAACTCATTTTTACCATAGATGATGTAGGGTCCAAAGCGACCATTGTTTGTTTTTAGGGGTGCTCCTTCAAATTCACCAACGATTCTGGGCAGACGAAACAAGCTCAATGCTTCTTCTAAAGTAATGGTTTCGATTAAAAATCCTTTGGTAATCGTTGCATAGCGCGGTTTTGTAGGCCCGTCTGCGGCTCCTATCTGAACCAATGGCCCAAAACGGCCAATGCGAACCGTAACAGGCTCTCCGGATTCAGGGTCTATTCCCAGAGAACGCTCGCCTGACTTTCGTTCGGCTTTTTCTATTGTATTTAAAACTTTTTCGTGAAATGGCTGATAAAAATGGGCTAACATTTTATTCCAAACTTTACGTCCGTGTGCTATCTCGTCAAATTCCTCTTCAACCTTTGCCGTAAATTTGTAATCAATAATATCCTGAAAATATTCTACCAATAAGTCATTTACCACACATCCAATATCAGTTGGGAATAATTTACTTTTTTCTGCTCCGTAGTTTTCTGTAACTTGTTGTTTTTCAATAGAATTGGTTTTGGATTTTAGGTTAAAGCGGATGATAGGTCTGGTTTTTGCTTCGCGGTCTTCTTTAAGAACGTAGTTTCGGTGCTGAATTGTGGTTATTGTGGGTGCATAGGTTGATGGCCTACCGATACCCAGTTCTTCCATTTTTTTTACCAAGCTGGCTTCTGTGTATCGAGCTGGCGGACGGTTATATTGTTGCTGTGCTGTAATCTGGTTATAGTTAAGTAATTGATCTTTCGTTACAGTTGGTAATAGTCCGGAGTTTAGTTCTTCTTCCTTATCATCATCATGGCTTTCTAAATAAAGTTTTAAAAAACCGTCGAAGCGGATTACTTCGCCTTGAGCGATAAACTGAAAAGGTTGTATCTTATTTTGATTTAGGATGTTAATGGTAATTATTGTTTTTTCTAACTGGGCATCAGCCATTTGTGAGGCTAAGGTACGTTTTCGGATAAGTTCATATAATTTTTGCTCATTTCGTTCATCAGAAACAATTTTATGGGCAAATTCGGTTGGCCGGATAGCTTCGTGGGCTTCTTGGGCACCGGATGTCTTGGTTTTATACCTCCGTAATTGATGGTATTTTTCTCCAAATTCTTGGTTTATAGTTTCTTGTGCTGCGCCTAAGGCTTGTTCGGATAAGTTTACCGAGTCTGTACGCATATAAGTAATGAAGCCATTTTCGTATAATGACTGGGCTAAACGCATTGTCAAATTAACGGAAAAGCCAAACTTACGGCTTGCTTCTTGCTGCAACGTAGAAGTAGTGAAAGGCGGAGCAGGGGTCTTTTTAGTGGGTTTTACCTCTAAATTAGCAACCTGAAAGGCTGCATTCCGGCAGGTTTCTAAAAAATCAGACGTAACTTGTTCTGTATCAAAACGTTTATTTAGTTCGGCTTTTAGTACTTTTCCCTGAGCATCAAATTCTGCTGTAACTTTAAACTGAGGTATTGAGTGAAAGGCTATGATTTCTCGCTCTCTTTCTACGATTAAGCGAACCGCTACTGACTGAACGCGCCCGGCAGATAACCCTGCTTTTACTTTTTTCCATAAAATAGGTGATAACTCAAAGCCTACTAAGCGGTCTAAGATGCGTCTGGTTTGCTGGGCTAATACCAAATCCATATTGATACTTCTGGGATTTTGGATGGCTCGCTCTACCGCTGATTTGGTAATCTCATGAAAAGCGATTCGTTTGGTTTTCGCCGGAGTAAGTTCTAAGGTATCAAATAGATGCCAAGAGATAGCTTCTCCTTCGCGGTCTTCGTCAGAAGCTAACCACACAAATTCAGCTTTTTTGGCTAATTGCTTTAACTCTCTTACAATCTCCTTTTTATCCGAAGAAACTTCATAGGTAGGTTTAAAACCGTTTTCAATATCAACGGAATGGTCGCCGCCGGGTAAATCCCGTATATGACCCATGCTTGACTTCACGATAAAATCATCCCCCAAAAATTTAGTAATGGTCTTAACTTTAGCCGGAGATTCAACAATTAGTAGATTTTTAGACATCTATCTGGTTCTGTATTTGGCCGCAAAGTTGAAAAAGTTTTTTAGAAACAGATTAAACTATATTCTAAAAATCTTTTTTTTCTTACTTATACCTTAATCTTCAACTGTTTTCTGTGAAATATTAAAAGCAAAAAAGTAAAAGGTAATAAGCATTAGAATGGAGGCTATTATTCCATAAATACTTGAAAACCAGCTCGAAAATGGCGGAAACATTGTAAATCCGCCAAATAGAAGCAAGATTCCCAATGATAATGACGTTGATAACAACGGGTTTTTCAAATAGGTATTTTCTAAAATCACCCATGTAAGCGGTATTAGGGCTTGCAGGCAAAATATTCCTATGAGTAAGCTGATATAATTATTAAACAGAATTGCCGAAACAAAGGTAATGAGCAAGTTAAGGGTAAGTATTTGTACAAGTTTTTTAGGTTGCACCCATATTCCCAATAGCCCGCCTAAACCTTTTCCGCAGCAGGCTGCAACAGCCATCCAAACCGGGTTCGCCTCAAAATAATGCCAACTTGTAAATACAATGTTCCAAATCCCTGAACGTAAAACAACTGTTAATAACAAAAGTAACATTGCCCAATCATGGCGGTCAAAATGAAATTTTGAGCTTACTTGTGTCTTTGACCAAATAGCCGGTAAATCAGGTAGTCGCAATAAAAATATTAACCCTAAAATGATACCGGCTATTATGAATGCCATTGTGAGATGCCCAATAGACTGCGTAACGCATATTCCGCCAATGGCGATTCCAAGCACTCCCGGTGCAGAAAAAAGACCTACATGGGCCGAAGAACCGGAATATAACCGCAAAACATACACTCCCCCCAACAAATGAAACGCAGACGAAATCAAACCCAACAACACAACTGTTAAATACGGATTTGTATCGCCAATGAACCAAGACAATATTAAAAGTAACCCAATAATCCGAAAGGATACTGAACGAATGGTAGTTCCCTGCATGAAGCCTGCCAGCACAAACTGCCCACCAAAAGCCAGCACATTATACAAAACAAACAATTGAGCAGTATCTAAGGCAGTATTAGAAATATAACTTCCCAGCCAATAAGCTGCACTCAGATCATTTAACCCATGGAAAATACCTAACCATAATGACTGCAAATTTCGCTTCATCTAAAAATAAGTTATCAAAAGCAAATGTAGCTACTATTGTTAATTTTCAGATAGTTTTAAGACTTTTTGGGTATAAGATATTCCGTTACGGGTTGTTAGTGTTACAAAATAAATTCCTGAAGGTAGTTTTTCCCATATAGCCGGTTCCCAAACAAAGTTTGTTATTTCACTAACATCCATGTTCTCAATAATTTGCCCGTAAATATTCTTAATTGTAAGAGATAGCAAAGATGTTCCTTGATGATGGTTACAAAAGATTTGAACACGATTGGTAGCGGGATTGGGCATAATATTAATTGTGATTTCTGTTGTGTTTAAGGAGCTTATGGCTGAAATACAACCTCCGAATCCGGTTGCCTTTAAGTTTTGTTCTGTGCATAAAGTTGTGTATTCTATGTCTAAGACAGCATTCATGCGGCTTGATTGTCCTTGTGTAAATAAGTTCATGCAAGCGTCATCGGTATAATCTAAGTAGTTTTCGACCATATCCGGTTTGTCTTGTGGAAACTCAACACAGGTATTGATTCCTGTGGGGCATCCGGTGTTACCGTTAGGGTTTTTAGTAGGAGGGGTATCACAAATTTTATCTCCAAAGCTACTGCAATTTGCAGGAGATGTTCCGGCGCAGCCATCTTGAAAAATATGCAATAATCCTAACCAATGACCAACTTCATGGGTTACTGTACGACCTAAATGAAAAGGAGGCGTTACCGTCCCTACTTTACCAAAATTTGTATGCTGAATAACAACTCCGCTTAACGAAGAATCTTGCTGCCCGGGCTGTG
This sequence comes from Bacteroidia bacterium, assembly GCA_026932145.1. Taxonomy (NCBI): domain Bacteria; kingdom Pseudomonadati; phylum Bacteroidota; class Bacteroidia; species Bacteroidia bacterium. The sequence continues at coordinate 89,423 of JAIXKT010000001.1, read as the reverse complement.
TTGAATAACCTAAGGTAAGCCCGCCTAAGATTGTTTTCACAACATAAATGTTTAGATAACTCCGTGCTGGCCAATGACATATTGACTTTAATTGAACCTCATCCAAAATATCATGATTGGTAAGCAGTGATTGATGACGGGTAATGCCATTCGTACATTGTCCGTTTGGGTCTTTTTGGGCTAAAAAAAACTCAATTTGTGTATCTACACCTTTACCGTCTCCCAAAGTGCCCGATATTTTACGAAAATCTTGATTTAGAATTTCAATTTGGCTAAATATCTGATTATCAGTTATATTTTCGCTTCCTCCATTATGGATTACATGAACTGCCACCGGAATATATCTGATAGTTCCGGAATTTTTATGATACGTTTGTGCAGAAATATCAATTGCTTGAATTTTATCTGTATTTTGAATAAGATACTGGGGCATTCTCAGGTCATTTCCGCAGCGCGTAATTTCTTGCGAAAAAACCTCTACTGATTGTTTAAGTAAAATACATAAAACTATGATTTTCTGTAAATTAAATAGATTTATATAATTAAAAATATCAAGAGTTTTTTTCATAAATGTATGTAAAAAAGTTACTTTTATCATTCGTAATTTTTAGGGTCTTATCTTTTTTGAGGTGCCGGGCAAAAAAGATTTACATCGGAAAGTTACCTAAAAAATACGAAATAACACAACTGATAACTGTGTATTAAACGGTAAGGCAGTTGTTTTAAAGAAAACAACTGCCTATATCAGAAGCAGGATTACAATATAAATTTGTTCTAAACTATTGGTAATCAGCTTTTTAAATCAGTTCTGTATTCACGAATGGCTTTGTAGATAGAGTTTGCTATATGTTGCCTACCTTCTACCGAGTTTAGGAATTTTTCATCAATTTTATTACTCAAATAGCCTGTTTCGACCAATACAGAGGGCATAGTGGTTTTCCAGAGCACTAAAAATCCGGCTTGTTTTACGCCTCTACTTTTGCGCCCTGTTTTTTGCTGAAAATAATCTTCTATTTTTCTGGCTAAATACAAACTTTGTTTTAGGTACGCATTTTGAAGCAATGAAAATATGATGTAACCCTCTTCTGATTTGGGGTCAAAGCCATCATATTTTTCTAAGTAATTTTCTTCCAATAAGATAGATGAGTTTTCATTCATGATTACATCTAAGTTTTGGTCTTCTTTGTGCAAGCCTACGGCATAGGTTTCTGAGCCGCTGATTTCTTTACTGGGGCTGGCATTGCAATGCACACTGATGAATAAATCTGTTTTTTTTCGGTTTGCAATAGCTGCGCGCTCAATCAACTCTACGAATGTGTCATTTCTTCGAGTAAGATTAACCTCAATATTTGGGGAATATTGTTTGAGTATTTTTTCAAGCTCTAAAACTACTGCTAAGGCAATCGTTTTTTCTTTTGAAACAGAGCCACTTGTGCCAGGGTCTTTTCCTCCGTGCCCGGCATCTAATACAATGCTATTCACATTGGTTTCAATAGCATAGCGGGTATTAAAAGAACAGTACAGAAAAAAAATTACCAACAAATACGGTAAAAGCTGGATTCTTGAACGCATATTCATCTAATTCATGCAAATTTCTAAAAAAATCATCCTCAAAATTTGTGCCGAGCTTCTATTCTGTGTTTAGTTATACAAACGTATTGTAATTGCTTTTTATTGTCTGTGGATAACGTTTTGAGAGAATAGGCGTTTATCTGGAAAGATGTTTAAGCAATATTTTTAGGTTTTTGGTATAAATTCAGCTATTCGCTTTACTTTTGCAGCAATATGCAGAGAAGTCTGGGCTTTCTGTTCCGGATTGTAATCGGGTTAGTTTTAGGAAGTAGTTATTGTTTAGCGCAAATAAAATCAGATTCTATAGCCGTTTCTACGGCAGATTCTGTTTCTAAGCGTGATTCAACGGCTAAGATAATGCGTTTGGATAGCTTAAAATCTGCAAGTGATATTAAAGATCAGGTGAAATATGCTGCCCAAGATTCTATTGTACTGGATTTGAATACCAAAAAGATGTGGCTTTATAGCGAAAGTTCTTTGGATTATGACGGAATGCGCTTGAAATCAGAATTTATTGATGTAGATTGGCCTAATAATATGGTAGAGGCACGAGGGGCTGAGGATTCCACCGGAAAGTGGGTTAAAACACCTATCTTTGTAGAAAAAGGTCAAGAATACCGAGCAGAACGGATGCGTTACAATTTTTCAAGCCGTAAAGGAATTATTTATAAAGCGAAAACGAATCAAGGCGGGGATTATATTTTGGGGCAAACTATCCGGCGGAATCCGGATAACACCTATTATATTGCCTCGGGTGAATTTACTACTTGTGATGCAGAGCATCCGCATTTTAGCATTCATGCAAGCAAACTGAAGGTGATTCCGGGTGATAAAATCATCTGCGGACCGCTGTATTTACGGGTAGCTGACGTTCCGCTTCCGTTAGTTCTTCCTTTTGGTTTTTTTCCCAATCAGCAGCGAAGAAAATCCGGAATTGTTATTCCTGCCTATGGAGAAGCAGCCGATAGAGGTTTTTTTCTACGAGGCGGCGGCTTCTTTTGGGCGGCAAGCCCTTACCTAAATGCCACCTTCGAAGGAGATATTTTTACCAAAGGCGGATACCGCATCGGAACTAAGTTAGACTACAAAAAAAGATACGTTACTGACGGAAATCTAAACTTTAACTACGCCATCACCCGCTTTAATGAACCTACAGACCCTAACTTTCAGGAAGTTCGCAACATCAATATTGTTTGGAATCATAACCAGATACTAAGCCCTACGGCACAATTCAGAGCAAATGTGAATGCAGCTTCACCCTCTTACTTTAGAAATAACTCTTTTAACATTGCTCAGGTCGTTAATACCCAATTAGCTTCCAGTATCAGCTATCAAAAGAGTTTTCGCCGTGCACCTGCTTTGCTTTCTGTGAGCATGAATAGCAACCAAAATCTGGCAACCCGAAATATTGAGCTATCACTTCCTTCTGCCAATTTGTCTGTAAATAGATTTAACCCGTTTAAGAAAAAAAATGCTTCACAAAATGCTTGGTATGAGCAGATTAGCGTAGGATATAACGTAGCATTAAAAAATGTTTTGAATACTTACGATTCTTTGCTACTCAAGCCGGAAACCCGAAATAATATGCGCAACGGAATGTTACACACGGCAAGCATTAACACTAACTTCAAACTATTACGCTATGTAACACTCTCTCCATCAGCTACTTTTAATGAATATTGGTATTTACAAACAACCAATAAAACTTGGGTTAATGCCGGAACCATAGATTCATTAAAAACAGACAAAACAAATGGTTTTGCAGCTACCCGAGATTTTAGCTTGAATATGGCCGCTAATACCAACGTTTATGGAGTATTTCAAACCCAATCTAAACGTAAACGGGCTTTTAGACACACATTAAATCCATCAGTATCATATACTTACCGCCCAGATTTTGGTAAATCTCAATGGGGGGTTTTTAAGTCCTATAGAGATTCTACGGGCACAGAAATTCATTACAGCCGCTTTGAAAACGGAATTATTGGTTCGCCTGCCGGCGGAGAAAGTCAAGCAATTAACTTTGGATTACGTAATATGCTTGAAATGAAGTCTTTAAACAAAAAAACAGACCCCAATAAATCTGCCAAAGATAACTCGACCTACACAACGTTATTAGACAACCTCAGCCTTTCAACCCGCTATAATTTTGCTGCTGATAGTTTTCGGATAGATCCTTTGCGAGCCAATGCTCGTACTTCTTTGCTGAAAGGGCTGTTTGTGTTTAACTTAGACGGCAGTTTTAATTGGTATGCACTTAACGAGGCTAAAACACGGGTAACTCCGGTATTTTTATACACCCAAAATAAGCAGTTAGCCAGATTAACCTCCGCTTCGGCAGCCATTTCTTGTAATCTAAAAAGCCCCAAAAAGAAAGAACAGCCTGAAAAAAAACAACATCATTATCAATCTATTTTTGACCAATATCAAGATTTCTCGATACCTTGGACACTCAATTTGAGCTATACGCTAAACTATGATCGTCCATTACAGACAGTAACCCTTAGGCACGCACTTACTTTTTCCGGAAATATCACATTAACCCCTAAATGGGGGATTTCATACAGCAGCGGCTTAGACTTCAAAAGTAAAAAACTTACTGTAACCAGCATCAATATAACCAGAGACTTACACTGCTGGCAAATGACCCTAAATATTATTCCTTTTGGGACATTTAGAAGCTATTTCTTTACTTTAAATGTAAAAAGCTCTACCCTTGCAGACTTAAAAATCAACAAACAGAGAAATTTTCAGGATAGATTTTCCGGAAACTAACAACACAATTTTATTATTTGTATAATTTTTTATCTATATATTTTTAATGAAAATAGCTATTTTAGGCACTCGCGGGATTCCCAATAATTACGGTGGCTTTGAGCAATTTGCAGAAATACTATCTATGGGTTTAGTAAAGCGAGGGCATTCCGTAACGGTTTATAACCCTCATTTTCATCCCTATAAATTACCAGCGTATAATGGTATCCAAATCATCCAAAAATGGCATCCCGAACCTCTTTTGGGGGCATTTGCAAATTTTATTTTTGACTTCATTTGCTTAAAAGATGCTTTGAATAAAAAATTCGATGCCTATTTTGAACTGGGTTATAGCACAGTAGTTCCCACAATGTATCTGCTAAAAACTGATAATAAGCCAGTTGCATTCACTATGGATGGTTTAGAATGGAAAAGAACAAAATTTAATGCCCCCATTCGTAGATTTATGCTTTGGTTAGAAAAACTTGCATTATCTAAAATCAAATACATGATTTCAGATAATGAGGGGATTCGTGAATACTTTCTACAAACATACCAAAAAGACTCAGTGGTAATCCCTTTTGGTGCCTATATTTTTGACCAACCGAACCCCGAAGTTCTAAAAAACTATCAAGTTGAACCTTATCGTTATTCTATGTTGATAGCAAGATTAGAACCCGAAAACAACATTGAGATGATGCTGGAAGGGTACAAGATTTCACAAGATAAAGATCCTTTCATTGTTATAGGAAATCATCAAACTCCTTACGGAGAGGTATTAAAAACCAAGTTTGCAGATACTCCCAGCATTAGATTTATTGGTGGATTATACAATTTAGAGCATTTAAACAATCTTAGGTATCAATGTAAAGTATATTTTCACGGTCATTCAGTAGGCGGAACCAATCCTTCATTGGTAGAAGCAATGGGCTCGGGAGCACTTGTTGCGGCGCACAAAAATCCATTTAATATGTCTGTTTTAGAAAAGAATGCTTTTTATTTTGCGACCCCACAAGATGCCGCAGAAATCCTCATTAACTACGATGAGCTATCTAAGAACCGAGCCTCTTTTATAGCAGAAAACCAACAAAAAGTAAGAGTTGTTTATAACTGGGAGCGTATAATAGACCAATATGAAGCCTATTTAAAACAAGTTATTGACTAACGAATTTTAATATTTTGGCAGAAATTAAAATATCTAATTGTATATCAATAGATTACAAAAAACATAAAAAAAACGTTTGATATAATCAAAAAAGCACTAATTTTGCAGCCAGATTCTCGCTCGGTTCGTCTAGGGGTTAGGACTCAAGATTTTCATTCTTGCAACAGGGGTTCGATTCCCCTACCGAGTACCAAAAAGTCCGAATAAACTTCGGACTTTTTGCTTTTTCCGATGGAAATAAACCTATAAAGATATAATCGTGGTTTTAGAAATTGATGAATTTATAAAAACCAAATTAATTTTTCTTTTAAGTTTTTCTATGTGAAATATTTGTAAACTTGCGTGTTTTTATTACAATAATAAATGGTCTTATCAAATTCTCCGACAGCATTAGATTCAGTTTCCATACTGGATATGCTTTCTGTTCATGAGCATGAGCAAGTGTTATTTTGTTACGATTCAGCAACAGGCTTACGAGCTATTATAGCTATTCACAATACTGTTTTAGGGCCTGCCTTAGGTGGCACAAGGCTTTGGCAATACGCAGAAGAAAAGCAAGCCTTAACAGATGTTTTGAGACTTTCACGAGGCATGACATTTAAGGCAGCTATTTCCGGCTTAGATTTAGGTGGCGGTAAGGCGGTGATTATAGGCCAACCGACTATTAAATCAGAAGCATTATTTCGCCGTTTTGGGCAGTTTGTAGATAGTCTTTCTGGAAAATATATCACCGCCGAAGATGTCAATATCAGCGTAAAAGATGTTGAACTGATGATGAAAGAAACCCAACACGTAGTAGGCCGTTCCGAAAGTAACGGTGGGAGTGGAGACCCCTCACCAGTAACAGCTTACGGTGTGTATATGGGAATCAAAGCCTGCTTAAAACACAGAACCGGAAGTGAATCCTTAGCCCAGAAAACCGTTCTCGTTCAGGGAACAGGTAAGGTAGGAGAGGCCCTTGCAAAACTTTTACACCACGACGGCGCAAAGCTAATCTTGTTTGATATTGATAAAGAAAGAGTTAAAAAAGTAGCACAGGAAACAAATGCTCAGATTATCCATGATGAATCTGAGATAGCAAGCACACCTTGCGATGTTTATGCTCCTTGCGCATTAGGTGCCGGTCTGAACCCCACAACTATTCCGCAACTCAACTGTAGCATTGTTGCCGGCGCAGCTAACAACCAATTATTGGAAGAAAAGCGGGACGGACAAGCTCTTAAAGAAAAAGACATTCTGTATGCACCGGACTTTTTGATTAACGCCGGAGGCTTGATTAACGTTTCCAATGAACGAATCGGATACAATGCCCAACGAGCTAAACATCAAACAGAAGGAATTTATGACACCCTACTAAGTGTTATAAACATAGCTGAACAAGAAAACATTACCCCACATGAAGCTGCTCTCCGGTTCGCCTTAGATAGAATTGACAGAGTAGCCAAAATAAATGCTTACTCTAAAAAGTGGTAACCGACGAAGACGATTCAGATATTCCCGTAATAGACCCAACGGTTCGAATTTCAAGACGAGAAATGAGAATCGCTGTTATGAAAGCTGTTTTTGCGTGCATGGCCTCCGGAAATACTGCCGTAGAATGTTTTGAGCAACATCTACGCGAATTTTCCCAAAAGGTATCCCTACAAATGCAAGACAAAAAAGGAAAGGTCGAAAACGACTTAGACTTTATTGAAAAACTGTATTTCGGAACAATCAATAGCTGGAAAGAGTATATCGAGCTACTATCTAAGTTTACCAATAGTAGATGGAATATTAGCCGAACGCACTTAATAGACAAAGTGATTTTAACACTTGCTTTACATGAAATCAAAACGATGGAGTCAATACCCGTTCAGATTTCTATTAATGAATATTTAGAAATTGCTAAGCTATATTCTTCTCCGGAAAGTCCGCAATTTTTGAACGGGATTTTAGATAGAACTTATTATCACCTGTTAGAGCAGGGGCAGGTATCCAAAATTGACAAGTTTTTTAAAAAATAAAAAACTTGTCAATTATCTATCATAATAGTTTATATTCTTGTAGCTGATAAGTTTGTCGCTGCGGTCTGTTGGCTGACGGTAATAAACCAATACTGTATAGTAATTTTCAGTTTCAAAATGAGAACCTTCTATCAAAGTTTCATTAGGAATATTATTTTCTAAAATAGCATACTGATAATCGTAAATACCTTGTTTTAAAGGTATATCAATTTGATATTGATTGCCAGTCCAGACCAATTTATTTTGTGGGAGCAAGTTCCAATCCGAAAATTTACCGAATATATAAACGGGAGTAGAATATTTTTCAGACTGTAATCGAAATACTGTATTGACGTAATCTGCCTCTATGGTTGCGTTATCAGCATCGGTAGTAAATACTTGATAATCCCCATTCCAATCTTTGGCAGTAAAATAAGGGTTAAACTGACGCGGCTTATCAGGATACTGCCAGATTTGGTAAAAATTACCTTTATCTTCAATAGCCTCAACCGTCATACTTTTTAAACGAAAAGTTCTAATATCACATTTTCTAAATTCATTACCTCCCCAAAAATCTGTTTGGGCATCAAAACGATACTCGATTTTATCAGGTGCTATAAAAGTAGGGTTTAACTTAGATTTTGAAGTATTCCATCTAAAATTCTGTAAAACAGTTACTTGTATATCTTGATATGGATTAATAATTGATAAACCACCTGGATATAGCTCAAATGCAACGTGTTGCATTTTTTGTCTTTGTGCAACATCTTGGGTATTAATAGCTTGCGCTTGAACTATCACAGATTGCTCATAAACAATAAATCTTCTTGTAATAACCAAATCGCTTGGGTCTCCATTTCGATATACTTTTAAGAGATAATTTCCGGACATAAGAAACTGATTTTCAAGGAGAAAAGTATAATGTATGTACGGTACACGGGTCATACGAGAAAGAGCGCGTTGTAAAATCGAGGAGGTGGGTAGTCCTTGATAAAATTCCAAAGACAACAGCATTGATACTTCCCAATTTTGGGTGCAGTTCGCAATTTCTACTGTAAAGTCAGAGAGTTCTGTTCCCATCTCATCAAAACTCAAAGTCAAGTAATCTTGTTTAGCCTTTAAAGAGATAGCCGGGAAGCTCATCTGTTTGTCATTCAGATAGAATTGAACGGTTTTTATTTGGGGTTCATAAATCCAGTCTTCGGTACGTAATTCTTTTTGGGAAAAACAGTTTAATGCCGTTAAGCAGCTTAGAAGAAGCCCAAAACAGCCAATTTTAAAGTTGTTTAGGTAAAACATATCCAAATTGAGATAAACGAAACCGTGATTGCCGCCAGTCTTCGGTAATACGAACGTATAATGAAAGATAAACCGGTGTGCCTAAAAAAGCCTCTATTTCGGCTTGTGCTGCCTTCCTAATGACTTTAATCATTTGCCCTTGCTTGCCAATAATCATTCCCTTATGGGATTTCTTATCTACATGAATTTCTGCGTCAATAAAAATTTTGTTTCCATCTGGTTTAAAGGTTGTTATATAAACTTCGCAGCTATATGGAAGTTCTTCATGAAGGTTTAAAAATAGTTGTTCACGAACAAATTCAGCAACAAAAAAACGCTCCGGTTTATCAGATATTGCTTGCTTATCAAAATAAGGGGGGCCTTCGGGAAGCGTATCTATTACTGCGTTCTTGATTTCCTCTAACCCCGTTTTTTGAATGGCAGACACCCTAAACACTTTTGCAATAGGTAAGATCTTAGATACTGCGGCAATTTTATCTTCAACTTTTTGTTTACTATATAAGTCTATTTTATTGATAACCAGAAATATATGTGATTTATGTTTAAGTAATTGTTCAAATAACTCTTGTTCGGGAAAATGCTCATCAGGGTCAACTACCAATAATACGATTTCGCTATCTTCAAGGGCAATAGAGAAGTCGTGCATCATAGCGTGGTGCAGGTTATATGTTTTTTTGATATAACCGGGAGTATCTGTAAAGATTATTTGAACGGCTGGCTCATTAAGTATTCCATAAATTCGGTGGCGCGTAGTAGAAGCCTTAGGCGTAACGATACACAATTTTTGGTCAAGCAATGCGTTCAAAAGGGTAGATTTTCCCACATTTGGCTTGCCAACAATACTTACAAACCCGGATTTATGACTTTCCGGATAATTTATGTTATCCATCTTTCAAAGTTACAAAAATATAATCAAAGTTATTATTTAATAGAAACGTTATTTTAAGCTGGTAATCAATAATTTATGACCTAAGTTTTATTTTTTGAGTTTCTTCTAACCGGCTAATTATTTGCTGCATTGTTTGTTCAATACGTGCATCTGTCAATGTTTTTTGTTCGTCATACAATTCCACAGATATTCCATAACAAACGGGCTGATTTTTAGGCTGAAACTTATCAAATAGCGTTACTTTACGAATTAATTTCGGATTAGTTTGGAATACGATTTTCTTAATTTCCTCAAAATCAATTTTTTGAATTAATACTAAACTTAAATCTCTGTGAACAGATGGGAAGCGCGGAATCTCTTTAAACTTTACTCGAACTTGCTGCGAAAGCGAAGCGATTTTTTCCCAATTTAAGACCGATACAAATACATCTTGCTTAATATCAAAGTCTTGAATCAATTCTGGATTAATAGTTCCTATTTTTCCGATAGGATTATTCTGGGAAATTAATACCAAGCTATCCTGCAATTCTAAGTCAGAATCTGTTTTTTTCCATTGATAATCAATGCCTAACTCGGTGAGTAAATTTTCTGTTTCTCCTTTGATTGTGAGTAGATTTACCGGAATTTTAGGATTTTGCCATGAATCCGGAAAATTATTTCCTGTAACGCATAATGCTAAGTATTTTTCTTCATTGTATTGATTATCAGCATGAAGATATGTTTTTCCCCATTCAAAAATACGCAAATTGGTATTTTTTCGATTGTGGTTAAAGGCAACTACTTCTAAAATTCCGGGTAACAATGAATTTCTTAAAATAGCCAAATCTTCGCTTAGTGGATTTAATAAATTAATTGAATTATCTGATGTATATTTTCTGTGAATCAATGAGTTAGTTAATATTTGTGAGAAACCTCTTCCGGCTAATCTATCACAAACTCGAAACCGAAAATGATAATCTGGGTTTGCGGTGAATACTGGCGAAGCATTGAGTTTTGGGGCTGAGTTGATATTATCTAATCCATAAAAACGCAACAGTTCTTCAATAATATCTTGGAAACGGGTTACATCATGCCTAAAATGGGGTACTTCAATAATCCATTCCGGCTGGTCAGCGGGAGAGAGGATAACCATTCCCAATTTGGTCAGAATGTCAAAAATAGTTTCAGTGGGGATATTTTGCCCGATAAGTTGAATTGCTTTTTGGGGTGAAAACAGGATTCTTTTGGGTTCAATTCTTTGATTTTCAGGTGTTAATATTCCGGTAGCTTCTCCGCCAAAATATTCTAAAATAAGTTCGGTAGCTCTTTGGAGGGCGTAGGGAATTATATCTGGGTCGCAGCCGCGCTCAAAGCGAAATGATGCAGGTGTGTGTAGCCCTAATTTTCGGGCAGTTTTGCGAATATGATTGGGTTCAAAATAAGCAGCTTCTAAGAAGATATTAGTCGTTTGCTCATCAACGGCACAGAAGTTTCCCCCTAAAATACCGGCTAAGCAGGCCGTTTGGGTTTCGTCAGCAATAACAATATCTTGTGCCGAAAGGGAAATTTTTTTTTGCCCTAATCCCTCAAACAGCTCATTACGTTTTGCATAACGTACTGTAAGTCTGGGAGATGCTAATTTTTCTATATCAAAAGCATGTAAGGGCTGGCCGGACTCAAACAAGACAAAGTTGGTTACATCAACGATTGGATTAACACATCTTTCGCCGATTGCGGCAAGGTGCTGCTGTATCCAATCCGGAGTAATGGCTGGCTTTATTCCATAAATAAAAACACCAAAATATTTTGGAACTGCCTTTTTTTCAATGACTTCTATTAGGAATGGTGTTGTTTGGTTTATTTCTGTACGTGGTTTAACGGCGGGTGGGATAAAGGGGCGGTTAATGAGAGCTGCTAATTCTCTGGCAACGCCCCAATGTCCCATTGCATCTGTACGGTTAGGGGTGAGGCCAATTTCATAAACATAATCCGGCGCTAAATTGAGATATTGTGAGGCAGTACTTCCAACTTGCGGGGAATCTTTCAAAACAATAATTCCTTCATGGCTTGTGCCGATCCCTAATTCGTCTTCGGCGCAAATCATGCCACAAGACTCAAGACCGCGAATCTTGGATTTTTTAATTGTAATAGGTTCTGAATCAATAGGGTATAAAGTTGTTCCTATTTTGGCTACAAATACAAACTGATTAGCAGCTACGTTTGATGCACCGCAAACAATTGATAACAAATCAGTTTCTCCAATATCTACTTGACAAACTTTTAGTTTATCGGCATTGGGGTGCTGCTCGCAGCTAACAACTTTACCGATAACCACGCCGGATAAGTTTCCAAAAACTTTAAGTTTTGTTTCGATATGTTCAACTTCAAGCCCGGACATGGTTAAAATGTGGGCAATCTGTTGCGGTGTATAATCTTCTAAATCAACAAACTGTTTTAGCCAACTATGTAAGATTTTCATTGTGCAGCAAAGTTACGGTTTCAAGTAATAATCTGCCATAAAGCAGCTTTAAATTAGTGGTATTATTACAAATAAAATTGTCCCATAAGTTATATTATGTTAAATAGAGTATATTTTAAATTTAACTCTACCTTAAAAGAAGCTAAAACTCATTATCTTGCGCCGTAAAATTTATGCCCGCTATTTTATTTGTTTGCTTAGGAAATATTTGCCGTTCGCCAATGGCAGAAGGCGTTATGAACCAATTACTTAGACAAAATAATATCCAAAATCAAGTGATTGATTCGGCAGCTACTTTGGCTAATCATGTTGGTGAACGACCATTTAGCAAAACAATAGCCGTTTGTGAAAAATATGGTGTTAAACTAAATCATTTTGCCAGAAAAATACAAGAATCTGATTATCAAGAATTTGATTTTATTTTTACAATGGATAATAGGATTCATAAAACCGTAATTAGCCTGAAGCCGGAATCCTGCAAGAGCCAAATTTTTCTTTTTAGGGAATTTGACCCCTTACATAACGGCGACTTAGAAACCCCCGACCCTTACTTTGGAGATATTGATGACTTTGAAAATGTATATCAGATTTGCCTAAGAACTTGTAATGAAATAATACATAAATTCCTGTAAATCAGGAATTTATGTATTATTAATTACGTTCTTTTAAATGGGTTCCGATTTTTCCAGTTTTCGTTTTGCCCTTGCTGAAACCATTCATAAAAGAGTTCGACACTCCAAGAAAGCAAACTGCTATGCGTTCTTAAATAGTTATACAAAATCTTAGGCTTGCAGCCAAGAATTGCCTTTGCTTCTAAAGCTGTTCTGCCTAAGATTAATTTTTTCTTCTTTTGCAAAATAGCATCCGAAACTCCATCCAATAAAATATTAAAGTATAAGGATAATTCATTATTCCTAACTGAATCAAAACCAATATAATGAACCTCAATCGTTTGTTCAAAAGAATAACCTGTTGAGAACGCTACTAAGTCTTCTTTGTGAAAATATCCAAATACCCAAAAGTTTTCCGGTAACCTTTGTTTTATAGCATAAAAATAATTTTCAGGGATAATTCCTATTCTAATAGATTGTTTTTGAAGTATTTGCAAATAGTAGTTATGAATTTGTTTTTGATAAATTTGAATTTCTTGCAGACTTAACTCCTTTCTAACAACGGTATCTAAGTTCTGCCTAACCTTACGAACCCGAGTTGCGTATTTAGCCGTTAAGGATTGATAATAATCCTCAAAAGTTATCCAAGAATTTGGGATTTCCATTTCCATAGAAATATCATCGGGTAATTTTGTAAAACCGGCAGAATCTTTTTGTAAAATAGTTTGAATCCATAATGGCGTATCTTTTAGCAAGATGGCAGAGACCTTTTTCTTAGAACGAATCCTATCTATAGAACGACATAAAGCACGCAATATTAATTCATTAGATACATTTTGATTGCTAAAAATCCCTTGAAAATGGCTGTGAAAAATACTTCCGCAAATCAACAATCCATATTTACGATGGTTGATATAAAGGCCAAAAAGTTCGTTCAGCCATTTTTTTTCAGAAAATTTATCGTAATTATTACGAGATAGCGTTATTAGCTGAAAATAAAAACAAGTAAGCGGCTTATCACCTTCATAAAGTATAAAGTAAAATGCAGCCAAATCTGCATTGGCATTTTCGAGGGCTGAAAGATGATTACGGCTTACTAATGGGTTTTGGTTAGCCATAGAATCCCAAATAAGTGGCAGATTATCAGCCTTTTCAAATTGAACTAACCGAAGTTTGGAGAGTTGTTCGTTATCAGATAACCAGATTTTCCATTGACATTCTAAAGGAAAAGCATCATTTGCCTGCAACATAGCTATTTGCTTACTGATGCAAATTAAGGAATTTAACCAATTTATCAAACCTAATCGTTATGCTAAAATACTTCTCTCCTACCCTGCTGCCACAATGCTAAAATAATCTAACTTTCATAAAATTTATTCACAGTAAATTTCTAAAAACTCGTTAATAAGTTCCCCTGAACCTTAAATACCTTCGCATTATGGAATTTGTGCATTTGCATACCCACACAGAATTTTCGCTTTTAGATGGCGCAAGCAAGATTACAGACTTAGTATCTAAAGCTGAACGCTTAAAAATGAGCGCGTTAGCCATATCTGACCACGGCAACATGTTCGGTGTCCCTAAATTTGTACTTAAATGTAGAGAAAAAAAAATCAAACCGATTATCGGCTCTGAATTTTACTTGGTTTCCGGAAAACTCGATGATAAGTCTCCAGAAAATAAAATTTACCACCAAATCTTGTTTGCCTGCAATGATGTTGGATATAAAAACATGATTAAACTAAGTTCTTTAGCTTATACAGAGGGTTTTTACTACAAACCTCGTATATCCAAAGAATTATTAACCCAATATTCCACCGGAATAATAGCCACAACCTGCTGCATTGCCTCAGAAATAAACCAAGCAATATTAAACAAAGGAGAACAAGAAGCCGAAAAGATATTTCTGGGATACTTAGCTATTTTTGGAGATAACTATTACATTGAGTTACAAAGACATGGCTTAGCAGACCAAGATAAATGTAATGCAGTTTTGGTAAAATGGGCTAAAAAACATTCTGTCAAAATGATTGCTACCAATGACGTTCACTATGTGAATGTGCAGGATAGCGAAGCCCATGATTTGTTGTTAGCATTACAAACTAATGCTGATTACGATGACCCTAAACGATTCCGCTTTACGGATGATAATCAACAATTAAATCCGCGATTTTTCTTCAAAACCCAACAAGAAATGGCTGATTTGTTTTCTGACTATCCGGAATCCCTTACCAATACCTTAGAAATAGCCGAAAAATGCAACTTTAACCTAAATCTAAACAGCGACTTACTGCTGCCAACCTACCGAATGCCGGAAGGATTTGAAGATAATGATACTTATCTAAAATATCTAACATGGGAAGGTGCTAAAAAACGTTATTCTGAAATAACAAGTGAAATAAGTGAACGTATTGAAAATGAGCTGCAAATCATCAAGAATATGAAGTTTGCCGGATATTTTTTGATTGTTCAGAGTTTTACGAGTGAGGCACGAAGACGTGGTGTGTTTGTGGGACCTGGGCGCGGATCTGCCGCCGGATCTGTAGTCGCCTATTGTATCGGAATCATTGATATTGACCCACTGCAATATGCGTTACTCTTTGAACGATTTTTGAACCCCGAACGAATTTCCCCACCGGATATAGACATAGACTTTGACGACGAAGGCCGGCAAGCAGTTATTGATTACGTCATTGAAGAATATGGCCGAAGCTCTGTTTGTCAGATTATTACCTACGGAACAATGGGCGCAAAAACGGCCTTGAGAGATGCCGGCAGAACCCTTAAAGTACCATTACAAGAAGTAAACCGCATCGCAAAACTGATTCCCGATAAACCCAATGTCAGTTTCGCAGATGCTCTTGATAAAGAACAAAATCCGGATACTTATCAAGAACTAAAATCCATCTTTGGTAGCCAAGACCCTAAGATCAACAAGATGATGGCTTCTGCCCGCACTATAGAAGGAACCGCCAGACAAACCGGCGTTCATGCAGCAGGTGTAATCATAGCCCCCGGCGAAATCTCTAATTACGTCCCGGTAGCTATTAACAAAGATAAAGTCATAACTACCCAATTTGACGGCCCAAGCTCAGAGTCCTGCGGACTCCTAAAAATGGATTTCCTCGGCCTCAGAACTCTCTCTATCATCAAAACTACGCTGCTATTGGTGCAGCAAAGTACCGGTAAAATAATCAACAATGATACCATTGATTTAACTGAAGCAAAAACGTATCAACTTTACCAGCAAGGAGATACAGTAGCTACATTCCAATTTGAATCTGACGGAATGCGCAAATATCTACGGCAACTAAAACCGACCAATATTGAAGATTTAATTGCCATGAACGCATTGTATCGTCCGGGTCCTATGGAAAATATCCCACTATTTATTGACCGAAAACATGGCCGTTCTGTTATTGAATATTCGCATCCACTATTAGAGCCAATCTTAAAAAACACCTACGGCATTATGGTTTATCAAGAGCAGATTATGCAATGCGCTCAGGTCTTAGCCCAATATTCCTTAGGGCAAGCTGACTTGCTCCGTAGAGCTATGGGAAAGAAAAAACCGGAAGTTATGGAAAAAGAACGCATAAACTTCGTGGCCGGATGTGCTAAAAATAATATTGAGAAAGAAAAAGCTAACGATATTTTTGATACCATGGCAAAGTTTGCTGAATATGGATTCAACAAATCTCATTCGGCAGCTTATTCTGTATTAGCATTTAAAACAGCCTTTTACAAAGCTAACTTCCCCTGCCAATATATGGCTGCCGTGCTAACCCATAACATGAATGACTTATCCAAAATCACTTTTTTCATTGAAGAATGCCGAAGAATGAGCATTGCTGTCTTGCCTCCGGAAATCAACCGTTCTCAATATTTATTTTCTGTTCATGGAGAAACCCAAATTTTATTTGGATTAGGAGCTATCAAAGGAATTGGAACGGCGGTTTCCGAATCAATTATTAAAGAGCGAGAAGAAAAAGGAAGTTTTCACAGCATTTATGACTTTTGCAGCAGAATGTACGGAAAAGGATTGAACAAAAAACTCCTTGAATCATTGGCTTTAGCCGGTGCATTTGATTCTTTCCAAATACCCAGAAATTGTTATACTCTTGACAACCAGATTGATAGTACTTTTATTGACAAACTATTAGCCTACGCTGCTAAAGTAGTTCAGGAAAAAAACTCACTACAAAAATCTCTTTTTGGGGATACCTCTAAATCGCCGGTAATAGCTAAGCCCCAACCTCCCACTGAAAACCCGCACTGGACACTTTTTGATGACTTAAAGCAGGAACGGGAAGTTATTGGATTTTACTTATCTGCACACCCGTTAGATAAATTTCGGGTTGAGATTAACAGCTTTGCCAGCAATTCCATTCGAGATTTAGAATCAGCATTAGCCCAGCAAACCATCAAAATAGCGGGAATCGTTACCAAAACAGTAGAACGAATATCAAAATCCGGTAAACGTTATGCAACCTTTCAGTTTGAAGATTATACCGGCTCAATTGATATTAGCTTATTTGGAGATGATTACATAAAGTTTAAGAATTATTTAGACATCAACCAATGTTTACTCATTAGTGGCCAAATGGAGCCAAGTTTTAGAGACAGTGATTCCCTCGATTTTCGCCCAAAGCAAATTCAATTGCTTTCAGAAATAGGTGAAAAACAAACACAAGAAATTATATTAGAATTGGATACTTCTGATATAGAAGAAAATCTAATGCAGAACATTCATACCTTAGTGCAAAAAAATTCCGGTAATAAACAGTTGAAATTCAAGATAAGAGATTCAAATACCGGTGAACATTTTAATTTATTAGCGGCTCGTTATCGGGTTAATATTAGCCCCGAGTTTATTGAGAAACTACAAGGGCTAAATCTCAACTTTTATTACCGATGATTATTGGGAGTATTAGCTCATCCAGTTGGTTTTGGCAGATGCCTCCCACTTAGTAGTAGTTTTTTTCAGTTTAGTCCAAAATTCGATAGAACTTTTTCCAGTAATATCACCGGTTCCAAATTTTGATTCGTTCCAGCCACCAAACGAAAATGGTTCTCGTGGTACCGGCACACCGATATTAACGCCAATCATACCGGCATTGGCATTTTGCTGAAAATACTTTGCCGCTCCGCCACTTCGGGTGAATATTGAAGACGCATTACCATACAGAGAGTTATGCTGAATTGCGATTGCAGTGTCCATATCCGGCGTTCTAATAATGCAGATAACGGGGCCGAATATTTCCTCTTGCGCGATTTTCATATCCGGCGTTACGTAGTCAATAACCGTTGGCCCCACATAATATCCGTTTTCTTTGCCTTGTACAACATGATTTCTACCATCAACAAGGATTTTAGCTCCTTGTTGTTCTGCTTCGGTTATGTAGCCTTCGATTCTTTCTTTTGCTGTTTTTGAGATTACGGCGCCCAGATTTTTTCCGGGTATAATTTTTTTAGCTTCATTACACATTTCAGCAATGATATTCTCGATGTTTGCTACTGCTAAGACGGTAGCTGCCGCCATACAGCGTTGCCCTGCGCAGCCACTCATAGAGGCAATCACATTAGAAGCCGTCATCTGAATATCTGCATCCGGTAAAACTATCAAATGGTTTTTGGCTCCGCCTAATGCTAAGCAATTTTTTAGGTTAGCGGTAGCTCGTTTATAGACAATTTTGGCAACTTTGGTAGAGCCTACAAAGCTAATTGCTTTAATTCCCGGATGGTCACAGATTGCTTCTACAACAGCTTGGCCGCCTTGCACTAAGTTGAAAACACCCTCCGGTAATCCTGCTTCTTGCAATAACTCTGCGATACGTATTGACGTTAATGGAACTTGCTCTGAAGGCTTTAGTATCATGCAATTTCCCAGTGCTATTGCATTGGGAATAGTCCAATTAGGAACCATTAAAGGGAAATTAAATGGAACTATGGAAGCTACTACTCCTAATGGGAATCGCTCTACCCTACACTCTACGCCGGCACTCACCTCTAAAAGCTCTCCGTAAGCTAATTGTGGCATCGAACAAGCAAACTCCGTGAGTTCAATAGCTTTATCCACTTCTGCAAGCGATTCATCTAAGGTTTTTCCGTTCTCTTTTTGAACTAAATGCCCTAATTCTAAGCGGTATTTTTCTAACAAAGTTCGGTAACGATACAGCACCTGAACTCGCTCTTTAATAGGTGTTTGAGACCATGAGGGGAAAGCCTTAGCGGCAGCTAAAACGGCCTTTTCAACTTCTAAGCTCCCTCCTACGGGCATTTCTCCCAAATACGAACCATCTATGGGAGAATCAACGGGCATGGTATTGCCTGTATTTTCTACCCAACAACCCCCGATCCAGTGTTTTACAACCGGAATATCAATTATTTGTTCTGTCATAATATTATTCTTTTATAAATCTAAGAAAAACTTTTGTGTTATTATATTGTACTTCAAGGAAATAGTTTCCAGTAGCTATTTCACTACATGGAAGTATTATGGCGTTTAATCCTTTGATACAGTTTTTTTGGATTCCGGCTGAGATGATTTTCCCTACTTCATCAACTACTCTTAATGTGATATTTAGCGGATCGCTTGTAATTACATCAATATGAAGTTGATCATGTACCGGATTGGGATACAATGGGCGTACAGCCACCGGGGTATTAAACGTTTGGCAACGTGAATTATCCAAAGGATAAGCATCTAAGGTATCATTGGGATTAATAAGTTCAACGCAGTAAAATATAGATAAGTCGTGTGAGTTTACAATATAAGTATTTGCTGGTGAATAAGATACTATTTGTCCTGGGAAAATAGTATCTCCTTGAAATGGGTCTATCACACTTAGTTGGTTTTGAACTTGAATAACCCAATTAAATTTATGAACAGGAGTATTTCCTTTATTTTGAATTTGGGCTGCAATTCGAAGTTTATTTCCGGATAATTGAGCCCCTAAATCAAGTACTGCTAAATCCGGGATTTCAGGGATTGGTTGGGTTACTGTTATGGTTTTAGAAATAGTATCTTGGCAAATTCCATTTGAAACAATTAGCATAGCTCGATAGGTTCCTCGTTGCGAATACGTGTGTGTGGGGAATGAATCAAGGCTGGTTATGCCGTCCCCAAAATTCCAGCTAAATTGAATCGTATTTACAAATTGAAGGGGTGTAAATAATACTACTAAGGGGGAATCTCCGGTAGTTGTAGAAACGGTAAAGTCGGCATTTGGCTTATTGGTAATCCGAATAATCTGTTGGGTTGTATCAGAGCATCCATTTTGGTTGAAAACAATAAGCATCACGGTATAGTTTCCGGTATCAGCATAGGACATTAAGGGGTTTGCGAGGGTAGAAAAAACGCCGTTACCAAATTCCCAATACCAAGAAACGATAGGTGAATTTCCAGCACTTGATTGGTCTGTGAAAGGGATGTATGTATATTGGCAAGATTGGCCTGCTGTTGAGAAGTTTGCCTTGGGGCTGTCACTTATGGTAATCTGTTTAGAATAAACAACGTTGCAACCACCGGACACAGTAACACTGAGCGTTATGTTGTATGTTCCTTGGGCAAAGTATAGGTGGTTTGGATTTTGTAACGTTGAGGTGTTTAGGCTGCCACTGGCGGGGTCTCCAAAATCCCAACTCCATGATGTAATAACGCCGCCTAAAAGTGTCGTTGCGTCTATAAATGTAACTGTTTTCCCTACACAAGCACCCATAGTTTGAAAATTAACCGTAGGAGGTGCTGTTATTTCTATCATTTTATACAAAGTATCAGAGCAGCCGGAAGCTGTTTGCACCACAAAACGCACCATATATTGCCCTAAGCCTGAAAATTGATGTGTTGGGTCTTTCTGGGTAGAAGTATTAGCACTTCCGCTTGCTAAATCACCAAAGTTCCAGCTATAACCTATTATGGCATCAGAATTATAATTTGTATTTGCGGTAAAGTTAGTCGTCTGCCCAACACAGGTATTTTGGTAGCTAAAGTCGAATACCGGTAAAGTTAATGTTTGTATCAGGGTATCTGAACAACCTTTGTCGGAAACGACTATTAAGGCTACGGATTTTACTCCTCCGGTTGTGTATGCGTGGGTTGGGTTTGGGCTGTAATCTACCGTTCCATCTCCAAAGTCCCATTTTCTGAAAACGATATTTCCATTTGAAATTGTGGAACTATCAAAAAACTGAACCGGTAAGGTTGCGCATCTGGAAATAAAGTTAAACTTCGCATCTGGAGTTTCATGAACCGTTATATTCTTTACCTGAACTTGTGAACACCCTTGTGTATTTGCTGCTAACAAGCGAACTGTATAGTTTCCCGGAAGTGTGTAAATATTTGTTGGGTTTAAGGCAGTAGATGTGTTTCCGTCTCCAAAGTCCCATGAACGTGTTCCACCTAAGTTAGATAAATCTGTGAACTGTACCGGTACTCCTAAACAACCTAAGGTAAAAGAGAAATCAGCATTAGAAGAATTAACATACACACTATCTAAATAAACCTTAGTTATTCCATTTGCATCTCGTTGTAGCAGTTGAATATAGTTTTTGCCTGTTTGGGTATAATAAACCGGTGAGGGCAAATAATCTGAAGAAGACGGAATAGTGGCGGAACAGCTATCGGGAAAAACCAATCGGTTTAGGCCGCTGTTGTCTGAATATGCTGTACCAAAAAAGTAATATTTACTTTGGCTAAACGCACCCGTAAAAGCGACAAAGTACATTCCATTTAGAGTAAGATTTATTTTATCAGCATCCGTAATTGTGCTATTAGACCATTTTGAGCCAAAATTGACTCTTGATACACTTCCCCCCATGTTTTGAATCAATAAATAGCGATTTCCTTTGTCATAAACAGGAACCGGCATAACAGGATTTAAAAGCACTCCGGCAGGTAACGTTATTGATGTAAAAGTGGCACTACCCGCCAGCCCCGAATTAAATGTAAACCGATGTAATCCTGAGCTTGAATTTACTCCGCATACAAATACGTATGTAGCTCCACATTCTTGAACCGTTGTAATTCCGCCAGAAGCAGTAGAAAAGTTAGTGGTATATTTTTGAATAAATGTAGCAGAAGATTCTAATGAACTACCCAAAGAAAAAATGTTCAACTCGTTTGACCCATAGTAATAAGTTAATAAAAACCAACTTCCTTTTTCTTTAGTTACAGAAACTCCTGAAAAGCCACTATAGACAGTTGTTCCTGAAATTGCTTCACAAACGGGAATAGTATCCGTTGCGGAATTAAGACGAACACGTAAAATACCTTTACCGGGAGTTCTGGAGGCTATAAATAGATAAATTTTGCCGCTGTCTCCCGAAACAGCTTGCAATGTGTATGGGTTAGTAATAGCAGTTCCAGTAACTGTGATTTCGGTAGTTATGGGAGAATTATTACCTAAGTTTGTTCCAAAATCAAAGCGAATAATTGAGCTTGTGGTGGTAGAAACAGAATATCCAAACCAATTTCCATTCTGTTCAACCAAAACGATACCTCCGCCATTTTTAGGGCTTGTTGCAATACCTTGGGTGAGTATTGGCATATTTGCGATATCTCCGGAACAGAAATCCCAAATAGTTGTATTTCCCCCAAAAGGCACATTTAAGGTGAGGGGAGCATTACCGCAAATGGTATCCATAACTACCAATTCAGTGCTAACACCTACTCTTAGTGTATCATGTAGTATAACTGGACAGCCATCTGTGCTTGTTATAGTAACAAAGTATGGATATATTCCGGCACTTAAATTATTTACGGCTAAAGTAGGGTTATTACCAAATATTTGCACTCCATTAAAGTTCCAAGAATAAGTACTAATAGAAATGGGGGTATTTTTCTTTACCTTGAGCACTGCATTTGGCAAACACAAATCACCATCAACTACAAGCGAAACATCAGGTAATGGCGCAACAAAAGTATTTTTTACTATCATACTATTGCAGCCGGTAGTAGTGCTAATGCGTAATGTAACAGAATAGTTGCCGGGTGCGCTGTATTGAAACGTTGGGTTTTGAAGATTAGATGTATCGGCTGAAATACCAGTACCAAAATCCCATAACCACTTTGCTATACTCTGGCCATTATTCTTGCTGCTATCTGTAAATTGAGTTGTCTGTCCTAAACAAATATTATTTGAAACAAAATTTGGATCTACTCCCGTAATAACAACGTTTTTAGTTATTGTGCTATCACAACTTGTTTTGCCATAAAGTGTTAATGAAACAGGATAGCTACCTGCCTGTGTGTATGTATGGACAGGGTTTTGGCTCGTAGAGGTCTGGCCGTCCCCAAAATCCCATAACCAGCGCGCTACCGTATCCCCAAAAACAGAACCGTCCGTAAACTGAATAGGCAAAAAACTACAACTTGATGGAGCCGTAAAATTAGAACCGGGTTTACGACCTACTTTAATTTGCTTCGTTATACTATCACTATACCCACTGATTGTATTAATAACCAACTTCACATTATAAAATCCGATACTCGAATATGAGTGTACCGGATTTGATAAATTTGATTGAAAGCCGTCCCCAAAATCCCATTGATAATTCAAAATCCCACCGCATATATCCCGAATCGGTGAATACACAAAAGAAGCCTGAGAGTCTAAGCAAGTGTTATATACCGTAAAATCCGCAAAATGGCCTGGTGTTGCCGTTATATTGATAGTGTCTATTGTAGAAACCATACTGCCATTGGAATAAAAAGCACTTAACTCAACAATATAAGTCCCGGCAGCGGAATAGTTCAGCCCAATAGGAATAGCGGTGTTAAGTGATGATATAGAGGTATTACAGTTATTTTCCGGAAAAACCAACCGGCTTAATTTGACGGTAGGATTCGGCTGCTCTGGATACGTAAATAAATACCAACGACTTTTATCATGCAGTGCATTAAGAGCCATTAACCCGGACGGCAATGCCGGAGCTAACTGAGTAGTAGCCCCCGGTAACCCGCCAAAACCACTCGGAAAAGATACTTGCATTATATTTTGCCCGCCAGTATTCAACACAAAAACATATTTCTGACCCATATCTACTACAGGCGCTAAACCATTAGGATTATTAAGCCCAGGTAAATTATGAACCGTAACAACAGGTGTATTGTATAAAGAGTTACCAAAAACAACCTGAGTAAGGCCACCACTACCCACACCAAACAACACAATACCATTACAATCCCGAACTAACTCTAACTGGGAAATAGACGATACCCCATAAAACGTCTGAATAAGTACCGGATTACTCAACGTATTATCCAAACGATACACTCTCATATAGTTATTGAGTGAAAAAATAGCAAATACAGTGTCGTGGTCAACTAACGTAGCTAATCCAGTACAACCAGCCGGAATCGTATCCAAAAAACTAACGGAAACACTATTCGAAGTAAGGCTCGGAAAAGAATAAACCGCAGGTGAAGAACCCGCACAAGTCGCCAAACCATACCAATTATTGTTTACTTTAAACTGCTGATATTGAAAAGGAGTAATAGGCGTCTTACTCAATGTCAGGTTCGTAACCGTAGGTGTGTTTTCTGGAGAATTACCAAAATTGGAACGTTTTAACGTGCCATCATAACCCGTTGTGAAAATGTAATATTGGCCACCCTCAACAACCATATCGAGGCCAAGTCCACGGGAAACATTCGAACCTATATCCGCATTCAACACCGGAACACCGGATAAATCACCGGGGCAAAAATCCCAATGATAACTCGACGCTGTAACCCGCTGAAAAACAACATCCGTATTTGTGCAAATAGTATCCGGTAAAACCAAATTTATTGGAACACATTGACTATAAGCAATCCTTTGGCATAGAAGCAAAGTAATCACGAATAACGTCCGTCTATACATCTAAAAAGATAAAAATTGCGCTAAAATTAGCAAAATTTTTATTCAATGTAGTTGGTTTTACTTAAAAAAGTACGTAACGGACGGCAAAAGGTACGAAAATATTACTATCCCAATTATTTTAAAGTACCTGTCGTAATTTAATAACAATTTCTATGAAGAGCGGGAAACGAGCCTCGAACTCGCGACCTTCAGCTTGGGAAGCTGACGCTCTGCCAACTGAGCTACTCCCGCCAAAATGATTGCGCAAAAATAAAAAATATTATTATCTTTGACCCGTTATCTGTATATTTTTTCAATATGCCCACTCCAAAGTCTTTAATATTATGGATAATACTCCTAATCAGCTTAAAATCAAGCATTTTGTATGCCCAGTGGGGAGTTATTAATACCGCCAAATTGATACCGGAACAACCTACTGATAATGATAGCATACATTTAATCGTCCAGTCAGTATTTCCAAGTTCAGGGTGCAATTTAGCGGCTAAAACTATCCAGTTAAATATGAATGAGTTTAGGCTGCAAGCATTTCATCTATTGGGGCCTTTGACGGTAATTTGTACATCAGAAGATACTTTTTCTTTGGGAAAACTTCCTTCTGGGCAATATACCTTGATTTATGATTTACTTGATTCCTTAACCTTAGATCGTTGGGCATCCGATACCATAATCTTTGCCGTTCAACAATCTACCCAAAGACCTCAAAATCTATCTTGGGATAACACTGTTTCGGTATTTCCAAACCCAACTTCCGATAAACTGTTTTTTCAGGTAGAGAATGACGTAACTAACTATTCCGTAGCTATTTACAATTATTTTGGGCAATTCATTCGCTATATTCCATTGGTTCAGGGAAAAAGTTACCTTGAAATCGGCGATTTACCAGCCGGAATATATTTTATCGCATTCAATAATGATACTACCAAAGCCTTGTATATTCCGGTAGAAATCTATCATTAAGATAGAGTTCTATCATGCCGCAGCAATAGTTTCTATGGCAATCAACCAAAATTTATTGGGTTCGTCGCTTAATAATAATCCGATTTTTCCTTCCTGAACAAGTTCTAAGATTGCCAAAAAACAAAATATTGCATACAATTTATTGGGGTATTCCAGTATAATATCTTCAAAATGAGCTTTTGAACGAATAAAAACTTGTTTAATCACGGCAGTTTTAACGGTTTCTAATTGGTAAGGATATGGTTGGACGATATGTTTTGCGGGGGCATTTTCACGAAGTGCAAACCGTTGCCATGATTTTTTGAATGATTCAGCTAAGGTAAAAAGTGTTAAGCCGCACCATTCTTCCTGAATAGATTTATCTTGCGTTAATAATTTCAGTTCATTTTGGGTAAACCCGCGCTCATGTAAAGTAGCCCGAATTGTAGCTAAGTGCTCTAACTCCTCAGACAGTTTTTTTATTTTTTGATACTCTAACAAGCTATGAACCAAATCAGAACGCGGATCTATGGTCTCCCCTTCTTCATTTAACTTAGGTCTTGGTAAAAGTGTTTGAACTTTAATTTTCATCAAGGTTGCTGCCATTACCATAAATTCTGAAGCCTCTTCTATGGAGTTAGATTCTTCTAACTGTTTTAGATAACCCAAAAAATCATGGGTGATTTTGCTAATCGGAATATCATAAATATCTAATTCATCGCGCTCTATAAAAAACAGCAATAAGTCAAAGGGGCCTTCAAATTGAGGTAACTGAATGGTGTACTGCTTGAGGGTCTCCATAATTAAACGCAGGTACAAATATCCACAATTACGCTGAGTATAGCTTTTTTTGTGGGCAACTTTGCCAATTGTTGAAAACTTGTCCGTTAAAAAAGAATTAAAAACTAAAATAGCTTTTAATCAATATTTTACAAACCAGCAATAACCTTTTTAAGTCATCTGATTTTTTTTAAAGGAAACTTTGAACTTATTTTGCGTTTCCAAAGTTTTTTTAACTCTAATTATGAGAGAGAAAATCCTTCACAGCAGTTTGCTCATGTTCATGAAGTTTGGCATCCGTAGTGTTTCTATGGATGATTTATCCGAACAATTAGGTATTTCCAAAAAAACTTTATATCAGTATTTTTCGGATAAAAATTCGCTGGTATTGGAAGCTACCCGAACCTATTTTGATAACGAGCGCTGCATCGGTTTAGAGATAGTTAATACAAACCCAAACCCCATTGACCAACTACTGCTATTATACAATCATATTTTAAAACAAGTAGCCGGATTTAACCCAAATTTAATTTATGATTTATTAAAATATCATATAGCCGCTTGGGACGAGCTAAAGGGCTACCGTGACCACTTTATACGGGAAAATACATTCCAAAACCTACAAAACGGAATAGATCAAGGATACTATCGGCAAGATATTCACATAGAGATAGTTACCGGGCTATACTTAAATTTAGCATTGGGAGTAATAAATCAAGATACTTTCCCAATAGAAAAATACTCACTAAGTCAAGTATATCTACAACTCATAGAATTGTATTTAAGAGGAATTTGCACCCCAAAAGGGGTTAAATATTTTGAACAAAATCATCGGTTATTAGGGAAAAATGAAACCACTAACTAAAAGTATTGCTATTATTTTAGCAACAATATTAAATGCTGCATTTGGCCAGACTCACAAATTTTCTATCAAAGAATGTACTCAATTTGGTTTGGAAAACAAATCTGAAGTACGTTCTGCTCGCTTAACGCTGGATAGCGTTACCTACTTTGCCCGAGAAATAATGGGCATTGGCTTACCGCAAATTAATGCAACGATTAACTCTCAATATTTTGTACAGCTACCCACATCACTAATTCCGGCCAAAATCTTCAACCCTATGGCTCCTGAAGGAACGATGATTCCCATTCAGTTTGGTACTAAATACAATACAACGGCCAGCCTTGATTTTACCCAGTTAGCTTTTGACGGCGATTTCTTTGTAGGGCTTGCGGCAGCTCGTAATGTCGTTTATCTATTTTCAAAAGCTACCGAACGCAGCCAAACAGAAACCGTAGCTGCTATCCAAAAAGCGTACTATAACTGCTTAGTGAACCAAAAACGAATAGGACTGATTGAAGCAAACTTAGAAAAACTTCAAAAACTAAAAATAGATACTGAAAAACTATACCAAGGCGGGGTCGTTGAAAAAATTGACTTAGATAGAATTGAAGTTACTATCAATAACTTAAAAACAGAATACGAAAAAGCCAAGCAATTAGTAACGTTGAGTTTAAACCTCCTAAAGTTTCAAATGGGGATGGATTTAGGATCAGATTTAGTTTTGACGGACACCTTAACCACAACCCCAACTGCGCTCAACTTAGTAGAGGCATCCGTAGATATTGAAAAACGAGTAGAGTTTCAACTGCTTAAAATCCAAAATAAACTCTATAATTTAGATAGATTGCGCCATGTAGCCGGATTTGTCCCTACGCTATACCTTTTTGGAAGTATTTCCTCCCAAGCTATGCGAAATGAATTCTCTTATTTTGATACTAAGAGAAATTGGTTTGCTACCGGTGTTGTAGGTTTTCGGCTTACCTTACCAATTTTTGACGGACTAAGGCGTAAAAGCCGAGTAGAACAAGCCAACGTTGCTATAAAAAAGAACGAACTTGACCAACAAAACTTTACGCTGGCAGTCCAGTTAGAACTCAAAAACGCCGTTACTACCTACAACAACAGCATTCGCAGTGTAGAAATTCAGCAGCGTAATTTAGAACTCGCCCAAGAAGTTTATCGTTTAGCCAAAGTAAAATACGACAAAGGCACCGGCATGATTCTGGATATAGTAAATGCAGATGCAAGCCGCAAAGAATCTGAAATCAATTATCTGAATGCACTCTTAGAAGTAAATATTGCCAAAGTGGACTTACTCAAAGCACAAGGACTTCTATTAGAATAGATAATTCACAAAACCAAACTATAATCTTATCTTAATTATAGTTTTTCCACAAAAAACCCACATTTTATTGAATCTTTGGCATAGTATTCGTAGTTTTGCGTAATAGCTACAAACATCGGTATCTATGAAGTGGAAGTTTTTATTGTTAGGGTGCTTTGGCTTATTATTCAATCCCATTCAGGCAAATTCTGACGAGCTGTTAGAGCGTTGCCTTGTCGTAGGAGACTCCAAAGACGCTGTGTTGAATATCATCCGTGAAAACGGTGATTGCTTTGACTTTGAGTATGATATAGAAGGTATTCTGTATAATTTTATCGGGAAAAAATACGGTGCCGGTGCATGGGGGTTAAAACCGGGCAAAACATTGATCAACATCCATGAACTTAACTGCGTAACCTTTATCGAAACAGCTTGGGCTATTTTGCTAACCAAACGTTGGTTAGCCACTCATCCTAAGGCACAATCCGATGAAGAACTGCTGCTCGGCCAATTCGTTTCTTATTTAGACAACTTCCGCTACTATAATGGAGTAAATTGTGTGTGGGAAGACCGCATCACCTACTTTACAGACCAACTATACCAAATGCAAGATGCCGGACTACTCTATGATGTTGCCGCACAAAATGGCTTTATATTTGACAAAAAAATCCACTACATTTCCAGTAACAAAAAGAAATTCAGAGGATTCACAAATTGGGATAGAATCAGCAAACAAGAAGAACGGCTAAACGCCCGCAAAAAGTTTTATTATCCGATACATGAATACGACCGCTATGCCGCAGTAGCTAAAACCGGAGACATCATAGCCTTAGCTACCAACGTTGCCGGCTTAGACGTATCTCATTGCGGCTTTATCAGTCGTGATAATGACGAACTAAAATTTTCGCATGCCTCCATGCTCAAGAAAAAAGTGGTCTTTAAAGAAGACTTTTGCAGCTACTTAGGAAACAGAACAACCATTACCGGATTTTTTGTGTTTCGCCCTGCATTTGCTACGTCCAACTAAAATCTTGACTACACAATATCAGGATTTTTAGATAAAGCCGGATAGTTAGTCATTCTTTGCTTTCGTTTTGAGGAGTATTTTAAAAAACCATTTTTAACTACCATAATGGAAAACTTTGATGAATATTTAAGACAAAACGAACCAAGCAAAGCAGAAAAAGTAAAAGTTTGGAAAATAGCTATCGGCCTAAAACCGTCAGACTACTTGATTAAAACTGCCAAACAAAACATTGAAGGTAACATCACCATTGACGAAGTAAAAAAACGTATTGATAGTTACTATCAACAGCACCTATCTAAAACAAACGAAAACCGTACCGAAGAAGCCGATAAAGTTTCAGCACGCATCGCTGAAATATTGGGTGAGCTAACTGTTGTATTCATCAAACAGAAGAATTTTTGATCCATTTTCTTTCAAACTTATTGCTTAATGAAAATCATTTGCTCAAGAAACAGTTTGCTCCACAGCAACAATAAAACGACACATACAAGATCTCAAAAAATGGGGATTTATAGAACGCATCCTATATAAAGTCTAATGGAAACAAAATTGATTAACCTTGTAAAAGCAAATACAAAATTGATTCAAATAATCAGTTACGAAACACATCGTGTACACGGTATGTTGGTAAAGACCGCGAATGAATTAGATAAAGACTTGTTCATTTGGAACAGAGTTGAAGGAATTAAAAAGTGGGACAAGAAAAAACGAAGTTTTGAAATTGAAGATGAAGAAAAACAACTACCTGATACGGTTCTTGATTTTTTCAAAGAGAAAGAAAATTTGATTTTGTTGTTAGAAGATTTTTATCCCGACTTGACAGCAGACAAACCGAGAATGATAAAAACATTCCGAAACATTGCCTTACAAAACTCACAAGATAAAACATTAGTTTTTTCACAGCCATTTTTGCAACTGCCAAGTGAATTAGAAAAAGATGTTCATATTTTGGATTTACCTTTCCCAAATTTCGAAGACATCAAAGCCATTTACAAAAAAGTTTGCACAGCACACAACATTCCAAACGCTGACAATCCCGACAATGAATTGATTGAATCTGCTTTGGGTTTGACAATTATGGAAGCTGAAAAAGCATTTGCATTGGCTTACATCGAAAACGAAAGTTTGACAGGCGCTGAAGTTCCTTTGATTATTCGTGAGAAAGAAAACGTAATCAAAAAAAGTGGTTACTTGGAATATTACCACCCTAAAGAAGAAATGAAAGACGTTGGCGGTTTAGCAAATTTGAAAGATTGGCTAACCAAACGTGGCAGAGGTTTTGATAAAGGTGCAAAAGATTTTGGTTTGACTTATCCAAGAGGAATTTTGCTGTTGGGAATACCCGGAACAGGAAAAAGTTTAACGGCTAAAGCGGTTGGAAACCTTTGGTATTTTCCGTTGTTGCGTTTGGACATGGGAAAAATATTTGGTGGAATTGTTGGCGAATCTGAAAAGAATATTCGTGAAGCGTTAAACATTGCCGAAGCAATCGCACCAAGTATTTTATGGATTGATGAAATTGAAAAAGGAATGTCGGGGATTTCATCTTCGGGAAGTTCTGACGGAGGAACAACAGCAAGAGTTTTGGGAACATTTTTAACCTGGTTACAAGAAAAAACAAAACCTGTTTTTGTGGTGGCAACAGCCAATGACATTTCGCAATTACCGCCCGAATTACTTCGTAAAGGACGTGTAGATGAAATTTTCTTTGTGGATTTGCCAACCGAAAAAGAACGTGAAGAAATTATCAAAATACATTTGAAGAAGAAAAACCGACAAGAAAGCAAATTTGACACAAAGAAACTTGCAGAAGCAAGCAAAGGCTTTTCGGGTGCAGAATTGGAAGAAGTTATAAAAGAAGCTCTTTTTCAAGCGTATGATGAAGAAAAAGAAGTTACCAACGAACATATTTTAGAAGCAATCGGAAAAACATTTCCGCTTTCAAGAACAATGCACGAAACAATTTCTAAAATGCGTTTGTGGGCAAAAAGCCGTGCTGTTTCAGCTTCAACAAGCGAACCCGAAACATTGGAGGACAAAGACAAAGACACTCCAAAGCTGAAACAAGAATCTTACAATAATCCTTTTATTTAGTATGCAGTATTACTATTTCAATCTTCCGAAGGAAAAGGAATTAGACATAAATACAAATTACAGCGTTTCTGAAGGTATTCGTAACACTGCAAGACGTGCATTTGAACCGTTTGAAACTTATTTGCAAAACGCCATTGCAGCTTTAGAGAAGAAAGAAAATATAAAAGCAAAATTCAAAAAAGTAAAAACGGAAAATATTGCGGAATTGCGTTTGATTGGAAAATTGTTTGACGTTCCAAAACAAACAATCGTACAAATTGATGAAAGTATTGCAACTGAAATGCAGGAAACTACAAGCATTATGGGTAGTGCAAGCGTTCATAAAATAGTTTCTGCAAATGGCAATAATATTGTGTTTGACGTTTTACCAATAGAAAATGAAATGTTGTTTTGGAACAATCAACCATTAAAATACAAAGTAATTCAATCGGAAGAACCAAAGGGAACAATCATCAGAGAAGAACAACAGCGTTACATTGTTTATACTGAACAAAAGCCAAACGACAACGCAACCGAAATTCAACACAGAAAACTTAGTAGTTTTATTAATTTTAAAAATCTGAAATTTGAAAATGGTAAAACACTAAACGCAACCAGAAACGATGATTTAAACATCACACTTTCGGACACGAACGATTTTGGCAAAACGGTTATCTGCGACAAACTGAAATTCAAAATTGAGAATACAAGAAAAAACAGCAAAGACGCTTATTGGATTCAACTTGAAGAATTAGACGACAATGCGAACGATGACATTCCGGGTTTTTCGCCATTGAAATACTTTTTTGATGACGGAATTGAAATTGAAGATGACAAGAAAAACAAATATCAAGTTGGTGCAGGAATTGAATCAGAAAATCGTATTGTTCTTAAAAAGAGAAATGAAAAAGGTTATCCGCAATTTACTTTTCCACCCGACAATTCTATTCTTACCGTAAAAGTCAACACTTACCAATTACGCAAACAAATTGAAGCCATTAGCACGCTAATGCGTATGCCTGTTGGC
The DNA here is from genome assembly GCA_026932145.1 of Bacteroidia bacterium. Lineage (NCBI taxonomy): Bacteria > Pseudomonadati > Bacteroidota > Bacteroidia > Bacteroidia bacterium. The sequence continues at coordinate 56,818 of JAIXKT010000001.1, read as the reverse complement.
GAACACGCTAAGCTCATAAAACTTTTTGAAAACAGAGAACGAAGCGAATGGCAACAACCAACAAAAGATAGAATAAGAGAATGGTTTGTCATTACTGATGAATCAAGAAGTGGAAGCCAAGAACAACGTCAATTTATTCATCAGGCAATCAATACACCTGATTTTGCAATTTTGGAAGGTCCGCCCGGTTCGGGAAAAACAACGGTTATTTTAGAATTGATTTGTCAGTTAGCCAAACAAGGCAAACGAGTTTTGCTTTGCGGCTCTACTCACGTTGCTATTGATAATGTTTTGGAGCGTTTGAAAGAAAAGAAGAACGGAACCCATCTTTTAGAGCAATTTCATATTCTTCCTGTTCGTATAGGCGATGAACAACGTATTAGCGAAGACATCAAAGAATTTCAGATAAACAATTTGATTGAGGAAAATTCTATTGATGAAAAGTTGTTGCTTGATATTTCAAACCTTGTTTGCGGGACAACCATAGGCATTTTACAACACCCGAAATTCAAATTGCGAAAAGGTGTAGCAAAGAAAGACGAAACAGGAAAATTGAGGTATTTCAGTAACGAGCCAATCGTTCCCGAATTTGATTATCTGATAATTGACGAAAGCAGTAAAACGACATTTCAAGAATTTCTTGTTCCTGCATTGTATGCTAAGAAATGGATCTTAGTGGGCGATGTAATGCAACTTTCGCCATTTACAGACCGAGAAGAAATTGTTTCAAACATTGAACAATTAAGCATTGGCGAGAAGCATATTTCTACTGAATTGCAACAAGCTGTTTTTTATTTACAAAAAGTAAATGAGATTTTGCGAAGTAAACACAATAAATTTGTTTTGTCTGTTGATTTTAAAGTTCTAGTTGAAATTTCAAAAGAATTGAAACTCCGGCAGAAGAAGGAATTTGAACATAAAATCATTTATCTCGTCCATAAAGGAAATATTAATCAATGTTCTAAACTTCTCTTGGCAAGTGCAGATTTAATTTTTATCGATAAGAATTTATTGGAACAAAATCTGCATTTAATTCCCGAAATCCACGCAGTTTTGAGAAGTACAAAATGGGAAGAAAGTGAACACGCTTTTATTCATAACGTTTATCAGCAACAACATTCGTTTCAGCACAAAGAAAAAGGACGAGAATTTGAAAATAGTTTTGAGATTGTTGAATCGGTAAATACGCATTTCTCCGAGAAAAGTTGGGCGGAAGAAATTGCTTGGCGTGTGGACAGAGAACATCAAATTCGCCTTACCAAAAACAGTAAATTAAAAGGCAGTTACGGCAAAGCGATTGAAGAGCTTATTCCAAAATCGTTGGACAAAGAAAAAGTTGAAGAACAAATCAATACGATTGCTTCGATGGCATTTCCCTCGATATTAGAATCGTTGGTAAAAGGGATTTCGGGCAGGAAATTGAAATTTGAATCAACCATTTCGGAAGGTTTTAATCAATACGATATTCAACACCGCAAAACAACGTTGAAGTATCAACACCGTATGCATCCCGACATTTCAAAGTTTCCAAGAGAACAATTTTATCAATCGGAAAATGCTTTATTGGATTTGCAACACCCAAACACGATTGAGAATTTACGCCAATGGAATTACAACGAATATCCACAACGTAAAGTTTGGCTTGATGTAAAAGGAAATACTGTTAAAGGTAAAAATCCAAACGAAGTAAAAGTGTTGATGAAAGAACTAAAGCAGTTTTTGGAATACGCAAAAAACAATGCACAGCCAGAGGGCAAAGAGTGGTCGGTTGCGTGTTTGACTTTTTACAGAGGGCAAGAAACTTTGCTTCGTGAAGAACTACAAAAACTCACAGGCAACGAAAACGGATATGCCAATTTCAACATCATAAATGGCAAACATCGTGTAAATATCAAATTGCACACAGTAGATAAATTTCAAGGGCAAGAGGCAGACGTGGTTTTTTTATCAATGGTTCAAACAAACCGAGACGGATTTTTAGATAATCCAAATCGTTTAAATGTCGCAATTACAAGAGCAAAATTTCAGTTGGTAATCATTGGCAGTTACTATTATTACAGCCAGAAATCCAATTCAGAAGATTTAAGAGCATTAGCCAAAAACACGAAAAAATTATGAAAGTAACGCTAAATAAAAATATCAAACTCAATTCTGCACAAGCGTATTTGCGTTTTCAGAAAGAAGAATTGCGTAAAGACATTCAAGAATATTTGAATGGAAAACACTTTGAACCTTTGATTGAAACCAGAATTAAAGATTATTTGAAAAACATTGGTGTTTTTGATGAACATTATCAACTCACAAAATTTGGCAATGCGGTAAAAGAAACAGGAAAAATGTTTGTTTCCGAAGAAGGCAAGTATCAAATTTGGTTTACACAAAGTGATTCGTTTTTTAAGAATATTGTTTTTTATTTCAGAAGATTACAACCAAACGCAAAAGATGAAATTCGTAATCAAATTTCACTTGACAGAAAAGGACATTTTCTTTTACCGACAGACGAAAACAAATACACAAAGTTAAATTTGGTTTCAGATGAAGTATTTGGTAATGTGAACAACAGCAACGACCAAATTCATTTTTCTTGGGTTTGGGAAAATCTTGAAAAATCACATTACATTTTCAGTGGACAATTAGGAAATAAAGATAGAGCAGCGAACGTCAAAAACGAAGCAATTCCGAGCGATAAAGACATTCAAAAAATTATTTCTGAAATTTTACCTGAATGGGATAACGATAAAAAGCGTTACTGTATTCGTTTTGACAGGTTGAGCGATGAAGTCAGAAAAACATTTGAAGATAAAAATTTCGCTTCTAAATGGAACGGCTTTGAAGTTCTAATTCAAAATCTGCCGTTAATGCCTTACGATAAAGAAGATGCAAAAAAATGGCGTAATTGGTTGCTGAATGAAGTATTGAAGAAAGAATATTTAAGCATAAGCGGTTTTGAAAAAACAGCAATGGAACTAAATAAAAAAGAAGCATTAGCAACGTTTAGTTTAGATATTCCAAAAACAAAAGATTTTATTGAGGAACCTACATCTAAAAAGGTGTTTTGGCATTTGACCGCACCAATGGACTTAAACCCTAACACCAAAATTACAAAAAATGGCAACTAAAATACAATCCATACAAAAAAATAAAACCGTTGATTACAGCAATGAATTGTTGCAGAATTTTTGGCGACAAAAATTAAATGTTTCAGCAAATCAAAATCACAAAAACGAAATAGCGAAAGCCTTGCAATCTGCACAGGAAGGAATTGTTTGCATACAAACAGAAGCCTTGACTGATAAAGGTTTGATAAAACAGATTTTTGACATTGCTCAAAATTTGAAAGTTCGCTTTTATATTCTTGTCAATGAGTATTCGCAAGAATTAGATTTGTTGAACGAAATTTGTTTGATACGTTATGAAATAAGAAATAAAGGTTCGTTTGTTTTGGTAAATCCAAATTCTGATAAACCGCAAGGAATATTTTTTACAGGACAACTCACAGAACAAAGTATTGCCGTTTCGCAACACATTTCAAGAAGTTTGGACACCAAAGAAACGAAAGAATTGTTTCGTCATTTCTGCTATCAATTTTGGGAAACAGCCAAAAAAGAAGTGATTGAAAAAGGAAAGAAAGGCGATATAACTTCAAAGCCGCTTGATGTTTTTCACGACATAAACGCCTTTGGCGGAAAAGATTTTGTTTACGGAACATTATTTGACTTTTCAGAAATAGCAAAACGAAGCGAATTATCAGACAAACAAATTATTTCGTTGAACAAGGAAACACAAATTCCAATTCAGATAAAAGCAAACACAACAAACGATTTAGGCGATATCGTTCTAGAAAGTTTGTTGCCGAAAAGTGAATTTGAAAACAAAGAACCAAATTTTGATGACGATGGAGTTTCAGTAAGCATTGAATACAAATGGCAAAACACACCATTTTATTTGCCTGAACAAGCCAATGAAAACGCGCTTTACGAAAGGTGGAAAAAGAAAACCGAAGAAATCATAAAGGCTTTGGATTCTATTGTAAACAAAATACAAGAAGCTGAAAAGAAAGAAACTAACTTGTCAAAAGCAATTTCACGTTTCTTTTTAGGTAAGAAAAATGTTTTTGGTGCATTGAAAAATGAAATTGACGATTTGAAACAAACTGATTTTGCTAATCAAGCTGAAGCGAAATTGAAAGAGAAAATCAACCGTATCAATGAAATCAATGCACAAGTTCAAAATGAAATTGGCGAAATAGAGACCGAAGACCGTAAAGCGAAACTTGATGAAGAAATTGAAAGATTAAAGTCTGATATTTCTGAGAAAGAAGGGAAAAATCTTGATTTATTGAAATTGAAGCAGGAAAAGGAGGCACAAAAAACGGAATTTGAACGAATTAAATCTGAAAAAACTGCGGAGTTGAACTCATTAAAAGATGCTTTTGAACAAGAAAAGCAAGAAAAACTCAATGACTTTTGTGCGGAGCATATAATAAATGCCAGAGACTTGAATAAATTTAAAGCCGGTTTGCAACAGAAAGCAAGAAAAAACAATAAAAATCTTGAAGAAGTTGAATCATCAAAGAAAATCCTTGATAAACTAAATTCAATTCATAATGCTTCTATTTCATCTGAATCTACGTCAGTGTTGGAGAGTTCGATTAGAGATTGCGACGAAAAAGTCAAATCACTTTTCTTATCTAAAATAGTAGATGAAATAAGCGGGGTTGAAAGACAAATTAACGCTTTCAAAAACCAAATCGAAAGCAAAGAAAAGGAAAAGAATAAGCAAGTCTCTCAATCTAATTTGTCTTCATTAAGTGAAATTGTTGGAGACAAAAGCTCCCAACAGAATAATGCAGGAAAATCACAATTCATTCAAATGCCTGATTTACAACAGTTGCCGACAATCGGAAAATTATTTCAAGTAAACAGCCAACAATTTTTGGCAATACAAAATTGGGAAGAATACGAACAGGGAAAAAAAGAAGCAGAACGCTTAAAAGCAAATTTATGTGCAATTAAAAACTAACGAAAATGGCAGAACAAAGAATTGTAGTAACCATTGACGAAAATGGGAAAATAAATGCTTCAACCGAAGGCATTAAAGGCAAAATATGCATTGATGAATTACAAAAACTGTTAGGTGATTTAGCCGATTTGGATTCAATTACCAAGACAGATGAATTTTATCAGGCAAACGAATTGAAAAGTCAAAACAAAATTGAAATCAAGAAAAAATGAGTGCAGTAATTAAAACAGCAACACCTTTCATTGACCTTGAATGTTTATGTAAAGCTTTAGAATCAGTTGATTGTGGCTTTCGTGTAGAAGGAAATAAAGTAGTTACAAACAGAAAAGATGTACGTTTAGGTTTTCAAGAATTTCAAAAAGACAATTTCGGTAGATATGCTCTTTTTGCTTATTCGCATACGGACAGAAATCAAGCGGATTTTATTAGAACAGTTGAAAAGCAATATAACGTTATCTATCAAAACAAACTTAAAGAGACTGAACGTTTACGTTTGGAAGAAGAAAGAAAGCGATTAGAACAGGAACGTTTAGCGTTTATTGATAAGCAAAGAACGACAATCATTGAACGAGCCAAAGAACAAGGTTATTCCGTAAAAGAAGAAAACATAAAAGGAAAAATCAAGTTGGTTTTGGTTAGAAACACTTACTAAAATGAACATTGCACACATAGAAGAACACAGTTTTATTTATGGACCAAATTGCCGTTTTGTAATTTGGGTGCAAGGCTGTTCTATTCGTTGCAAAGGTTGCTGGAATACTGAAATGTGGGCTTTTGAGGACAAAATCATTTTATCCGTTCAAGACTTACTACGTAAAATTGAAAACGAAAAAGAACTTATTGACGGAATAACTTTGTTGGGTGGTGAACCATTAAACCAGTTTGACGAAGTTTCTGAATTGCTTATTGAATGTAGAAAACTTGGACTAAGCACAATGCTTTTCACTGGTTACGAAATAACAGAAATAACAGAAAAGATTAAGACATCAATACTTGACAACTTAGACATTCTCATTACAGGGCGTTACGACAGAACAAAGCGGACAATGAATCATCAATGGATTGGCTCAACAAACCAAGAAATCCATTTTTTGACAGACCGTTACGCAGACTACGATATTGAAAACAACAATTACACAGAAATAACAATTAACGCAGACGGTAGCACGACAATTTTAGGGTTTCCAAACAAAGTACTTTCAGGTGGGTTCTAAAAATTAGTTTTTTTATTTTTTTCAGACACAAATCAGAACTCTTTTAAAATCTGGGTTGAAAAAGTAAGTAATTGTACAAATTATTTTTTTAATTCACATACAATTTTTTTATTTTTTATTCGATAATTTGCAACTAATTAATAGCATATTCCGATGTAAATAAATTTAATCTTTGAACTTGTTCAAGCCTGAATAAGTTGTAGGTAAGGTTGATAAGTCCTATTATACCTGTTGCTCTTGCTATTCCTACAGATTTTACAGCAAGTCCGTTCATACTTTATTCCATAAAACCAAATACGTGTTCTACTCTTACTCTTGTGATGTCATATTGTTTTCGTATTAAATTATACACAAATATACATATAATTACCTGAATAACAATGATTTAAATTATAAAACCCACCTTAAGCAAATAGAGTCTTCTTTGTTACCAAACAACCATAAAGTTAAGTTGATAGCTACATAGTTAAATCTATAGAAACTTTTTGTTCATATTGTCTCCTGTAATCATTTATTTTGCATCGTCAAAAAATCACTGAATTTTCTTAGGAATCTTGTGTTTTTTTGTTTTATTTCTTGATTATTAATATTTTATGATAGCGGCGATTTTTTGGAACGTAGATCCTGAAATTGTTTCCTTAGGGCCGGTTCACCTACGGTGGTACGGGCTGCTCTTTGCTTTGGGTTTTTTGATTGGGCACGGAATCATGCTGCGCATTATGCGGCAAGAAGGAAAACCGGATTCTAACTTGGATACCTTAACCCTACACATGCTCATCGGCACTATTGTGGGTGCTCGCTTAGGGCACTGCCTGTTTTATGAGCCGGAAGTCTATCTTTTAGACCCAATCCGGATTTTGTATGTTTGGGAAGGCGGCCTTGCCAGCCACGGAGCCGCAATCGGTATCCTTACGTCTCTCTTTCTTTATTCCAAAAAATTTCCAGATCAATCCTTTGTTTGGATAGCAGACAGAATTGTCATTACCGTTGCCTTAGCCGGTTGCTTTATCCGCTTAGGGAATCTGATGAATTCTGAAATCATCGGAAAACCAACCGATATGCCTTGGGCTTTTATTTTTGCCCGTATTGACGAACTCCCCAGACACCCAGCCCAACTTTATGAAGCAATCACTTGTCTAATTCTCTTCGGAATACTCTACAAACTTTACTGGAAACATACCAACAACCTACCCGCCGGATTGTCTTTCGGAATATTTCTTGTCTGGATTTTTGGCCTCAGAATACTTTGGGAAACCATAAAAGAAAACCAAGTCTCTTTTGAAGACAACTTACCAATGAATATGGGGCAAATATTGAGTATCCCACTGATAATCATCGGATTTTGGTTAATCTATCGCTCACAAAAAAATAAACTCCCTCAAAAATCATGAAAAAATATCAAAAATTAATCTTTAATTTATTGATAATCAGTTTTGTTTTTATCCATTTAGCTAAATCCCAAACTTTTCCCGTAGCTTATGGGCAGCAAGCCTATAAAGTTTCTTCAAAATATCAGTACAAATCTATGTACTGGCCAATGAAAGATGGGCTTCGTTTAGCAGTAGATATTTATTTACCTAAAAAAAATACCGGAGAAAAACTACCAACTATTTTATACCAAACACGTTATGTGAGATCTTTGGAAATCAAACGGGTATTTCGGATAATCAAAAAACACGCAACCACCAGTATTTCGTTAGATGAAATAACTTACTTTGTTTCAAGAGGTTATGCAGTTGTTGTAGTAGATACACGAGGTTCGGGAGCAAGTGACGGCAGCCGAGAAATGGAGTTTAGCCCACAAGAAGTCGCTGATATGTACACCGTTGTAGATTCCATCATATCTCAGCCGTGGTCAAATGGAAAAGTAGGCTCTACCGGCGTTTCTTATGTAGGTACAACGGCAATGCTTTTATCCTCAATACGCCATGAAGCCGTTAAAGTAGTAATTCCACGGAATGCTATTTTTGACCTATATGCAGATATTTCCGCCCCGGGCGGAATCCGGCACGGAAGATTTGTAGATGTTTGGGGACTCACAACACGTGAATTTGACCACAACCGTTTCGCCGTATTTGGGAAAAAAGCCAAAATGGCCGTTAAAGGCATCAAACCGGTAATGGGAGATAAAAAACGTACAACCCTACTCCAAAATGTGGCGAAACACAACAAAAATTTCAACATCGCTGATGAAGCTATTGAGTTCCGAAATTCAAAAAGTTCTTGGGGGTCAACTATTGATGATTATAGTGCCCACCAACGAACCCGAGAAATATCGGATTCAAAAACAACGATGTACTGCATCAGCGGTTGGTTTGACGGAGGGCTTACAAACTCCGCTATTAAAGCATTTATGAACTTCAAAAACCCACAGCATTTGTTGATTGGCCCTTGGGACCACGGCGGCAAATTGAATATTTCCCCCAGAGCTACCCAGCCAGCCACTAAGTTTGACCTATTTGGCGAGTGTTTACGGTATTTTGACTATTATCTGAAAGGAAGTGAAAATAAAATCAACCAAGATACCAGAGTTCATTACTACACAATGGGAGCAGAAAAGTGGCAATCTGCCAATACTTGGCCATTACCGCAAACGCAATGGATACGTTATTTTTGTTTTGAGAATCAATTAAGTACAGTTCCACCTGCGAAACCCGGCTCAACAGTTTATTTAGTAGATACAACCACCGGAAGCGGAAATACCAGCCGATGGAATAGCTTAACCCTACTTTACAAAAATGGACAAACCGGCTATCCTGACCAAGCTACCAACGATACTAAACGCTTGGTTTTTGATTCTGCACCCTTAAACCAACATACCGAAGTTACCGGACATCCTTGGTTGGATTTATACTTAGCCTCAGACACAACCGATGCCTGTGTCTATGCTTATTTAGAGGAAGTTACAAAAGATGGAAACGTAATTTATGTTACCGAGGGTTTGGTTAGAGCCTCTGTTGCCGTAGAGCAAACAATGCCGATGTATGAAACTCCAGGCTTAAATCAATCTTTTAATTCGGAAACCAAACAATTATTAACCCCTGGTCAGCCCAGAAAAATAGCTATTGAATTTCAACCAACATCTTATCAGTTTCAGCCTGGCAGCAAAATCCGTATTGCCATCGCTGCCGCCGATAAAGATCATTTTGACAACATCTCTCCTACCCCTCAAAAAATCTGGATATTTCACGGCCCTAACTACCAAAGTCAATTACATCTACCTATTATTCCTAATAATCAATGATTTAAGGATTTCTTATGAGATGTTTTTTTAGGGAGATACACTCTTTAGCCCAACAATAGAAGCAATCAAGGTAGTCAGAAAAAAAATCCGCCAGAAGGTTGCCGGCTCTTTAAATACAAAAATACCGATTAAAACGGTTCCAACTGCTCCTATTCCCGTCCAGATTGAATAAGCTGTTCCAATCGGTAACGCCTGCGTAGCTTTCATCAAAAGCCCCATACTGATAGTTAGAGATACAGAAAAACCCACATACCACCAATACATTTCTTGCCCAAACGTTTCTTTAGCTTTTCCTAAACAAAAGGCAAAAAGTGCTTCAAATAACCCCGCTACAACTAAAATAATCCAATACATCTCTTGTAGTTTGGGCTATGGTTTAATAAAATACTCGTCGTTAGTAAAAAAACGAAGTTTGAAGTTATTTTTGAAGTAATCGTAAAAATAAAAAACCATCATCATTCGGAAGCAAAAGTATGCAAAAATAAGCCGACAAGTAGCTATTAAGCTCTTAATCCTTTGAAATCAGCAATCTATTTGTTTACTATGAACTATTTTGGGGGTGGGTTTGTTGGAGTCAATATAAACAAATTATATGTCAGTATTAGTAGGAAAAAAAGCTCCTGATTTTTCTGCCTCTGCGGTAGTAGATGGCCAGTTTGTAGAAAATTTTACTTTGTCACAATTTATTGGCAAAAAATATGTAGTGTTATTCTTTTGGCCATTAGACTTTACTTTTGTGTGTCCCACAGAAGTTATTGCTTTTGGTGATGCAGCAGCTAAGTTTGCAGAAAAGAACGTTCAGTTAATTGGTGTTTCTGTAGATTCAAAATTTACGCACTACGCTTGGGTAAATACTCCTCGGAATCAAGGGGGTATTGCCGGCGTTAATATTCCGCTTGTATCAGATCTTTCAAAAACTATTTCGAGCGATTATGACGTATTGGCCGGCGAATACAAAGTTGATTATGATGATGACGGGCACGAAAGTTTAACCTTTGAAGGTAAGCCGATTTCATATCGTGGATTATTTCTAATTGATAAGCAAGGAGTTGTGCGCCACCAGTTAGTAAACGATTTACCGTTAGGCAGAAGTGTTGATGAAGCATTGAGAATCGTTGCAGCATTACAGCATTATGAGCAATACGGAGAAGTTTGCCCAGCAAATTGGGAAGAAGGTGCAGAAGCAATCAAAGAAACAATGGAAAGCGTTGCCCAATATTTAGGAAAAAAATAAAAGACAAGAAAAACAAAAGCCACAATAGCTCAATAGTTTGGTATTTAAACTATTGAGCCATTGTGGTTTAGAAGTAATTTCAAAAAAACAGCTACACTTAAACCTCAATATCTATCTGGTGTGTTTGAATATCATCCGTTAGGATTTCAAATGCACAGCGGTTATCTGTGTGTAATTTTTCAGTAACAGGCTGTTTTTGTGGATTTTGGTACGTTATCATAATGTTGCAGCAAGCTATTTTGGTATTTAGGCAAGATTTAACCCCTCCGGGAGGGTTGTAATATCTCAGCCCCACAAAGTCTTGTTTTTGGGCAATGATTTCACCTTGTATTTGAATTTCTTTATTAGCAGATTGGAAGTTCCAGTTAAAGTATTGGAATTTTGCGGTTGCTTTTAAGGCTTGGGGAATTGTATTTAGCTGAAAAATTCGTCCTTGATGTTTTAGCACCATCACAGTCATAAAAGGAGTCCAAAATGGCCCTACCTTTAATCTGGCAGTGGCGATTTCAAAAAAGGTATCCGGTGCGTTATCAAATCCGGCAACTTGCCCCCACGCATAATGGTCTGTGTGCTTCATCCCCCAGTTGTGGTTCTGGCTTCCTATCCAGTTTTCTATTTTGATTACTTCATTATTAACGGAAATACTACCATTAAACTTAGCTAACGGCTTCCCTACCAATAACTTAGCTTTTGGGAAAGAAGTAGAATATAAGTTTTCTGAAAGAACGAGTAACGGGGGTTCTGAACCGGCATAGGTTAATTCCCAAGATAATTTATTGTGGCCACTTTCGGCACTACCCGAAAATTGTTTTTCATCTAAGAAAGCACCATCTATATTTACATAAAAATCTTGATTTTCAAATACAGCATTTTGCAGTGGGATTTCTTTTTTTACAGCAATGTGTTTGTTTTGAGTACCGTCAAACCAAATTCCCCATAATTCTGCCAAACCTTTTTGTGGATTTCTTTTTGGGACAAAAATGGTGTATCTAAACCAAAATGCCTGTGGCAAAGTAGGGTGATTAGCCCGCAGAAAAAAACTTTCATAATGTCCTGCATCATTTTCTTTTTGATAACGGGTGTAGTTGACTTCTTCCGGCTTCATAAATTTTTACTAAATGTTGAAACAATATGGTCTGCTGTTCGCAAAGAAAAAGCCATAATGGTAATCTGCGGATTTACTCCGAGCCCGGTTGGGAAAACAGACGCATCTACAATGTACAAATTTTGAATATCATGTGTTTGTAAGAGGTTGTTTACAACGCTTTTACGTGGATTATCTCCTAACTGGCAAGTGCCTAACGGATGAAACGCACTGATTTCGAGGTCTGCGGCAGAAATACGGGCTGTTTTTAGTATCGCTAAATCCTGCTCTTGGATAATTGGCGGGATTCCGTGTATGGGCAATAACACCTGATTGGCTCCGGCTGCTAAATATACTTTTGCTGCGATTTCTATTCCTTTTATGAACTTTTGGGTATCTTCTGTATTTAGGTTGTATGTCATGAGGGGTGTTCCGCCGCCCCAGCCTAACCTCACACGCCCGTGAGAGCTATCTGAAACCATAATGCCAAAGCCAGCCATTTGGTTGTATTTAGCCATGTATTCCTTTAGTTTTAAGCCTGTGGCAGGTATTGCTACGGATAAAAATGCCGGTGGCAGAAAAAAGCCCTCAAACATAATTCCCTCGTGGGCATAGTCATCTACATAAAGAGCCTGCGGAACTCCGCGCCAAGCGTAAATAGGTTTATCAAAAAAGGCCAGCACTTTTGAAACTGGATGAATCCGCAGGTTTTTCCCCACTAAACCAGAGCTATTTGCTATTTTGTTTTTTAACAGTAGATAAGGTGTGTAGATAGCACCACAGCTAATAACGACCTTAGCTGCTTTGATAGCAAAGGTTCCTGTAGAATTATCTTTATTTTTGCCAAAGAAGCCTGATACGCCGGTTGCTTTTCCGTTTTCGGTGGAAATATGGCTAACGGTAGCTCCGGTGATAATTTGGGCACCTGCTTTTGAAGCATCCGGCAAAAAACTTTTATCCATACTTTGCTTAGCACCTCGCGGGCAGCCAAAGGCACATATTCCACTGCCTTGGCAGTTTCGTTGATTCCGCCTTAATGGTTTGGGTGATAGCCCTAACTTCGTAGCTCCCTCTGCAAATAGCTGATTATTAGCTCCCATTAACTCATACGGAACCTCTGTAACGTTTAGGTAGTGATCTAATAAATTAAAATATGGAACTAAATCAGCATATTCAAAGCCCGTTAAGCCGGCAGAACGCTTCCAATTAGAAAAAGTTTTTTCGGGTAAATGAAAACAGGTTCCGGAATTGATGGTTGTAGTGCCACCTAAGTTTCTGCCTAAGGGCAACACAATAGGTGGAGTACCCACTGTAAACGAAGCTGCTTTATCAAGCCAAAGTTTCTCCGTTGATCTCCAAACGTCCTTATTCAAGTCTTCTGTTTGAACAGCCTCTCCGGCTTCCAATAAAATCACTTTTAGGCCCGCAGAAGCTAATTGGTATGCCACAGGAGCCCCCCCAGCACCACTGCCCACAACTACAACGTCTGCCGTATCAGTATATTGTTTCCCGAAGGTAGAACCAGTTGTAATCATAATTCGTACTTAATATTTTGTAACACAGATTTATCTGAATAGTACGGCACTAAAACCAGAAAAGAAACAAAGGTATAAACGCCTCGAATGAAAAAATATCGGCTATTTCGGACTTTATGAATAATCTTTTCCCGCTTTTTTAAATCTGCTTTAGAAAAAAAACAAGGGAAAAATATCAACGTCCAAGAGCAATATTCTAATAACCAAAGACATAAGTGGATAAATAACTGTGTTTGTTTAGGAATATCTTGAGAATATCTTTGGGCAAATTCTACTATTGAAACGTCTTTGGCAGCTTGTGGGATTTGCCCGCCGGTAGGAACAACAACTTCTGCGAAGGCTATTAAAGTACGTTGTTCGCGATTACTGAGCCCCATTATTTTGATAAAAATGATATGCCCGAATAAGATACCAACCGAAAAAAGCATTTGCCGGCGGCGCAATTAACAAACCAGCAAAGCCAAACCAGCTTAAATCGGAGGCAAAATACCCATAAAACCAATCTGAAAAAACCTCCGTTAAACGAATACCTGCCACCAACACTAACCAATAAGGTGCTTTTTTCCAATTTAGTAAAGCTAATGTTTGAAAAACCAAAAAAGCCAGCCAGACCGCACCCAGCCGCCGAATTACACCAAACTCATCTTGAATTAACTGCCCATGCATTAGCTGCCCCCAAGCCGCAGGAGAAACTAAGCAAATACCAGATAAAAATAAGTCTAATAAAACCAAAAACCATAATAAGAACTGAATATATCTTTGACTAAACATCTGGTATAAAGTTGGTTATTAGTAGGTATTACAAAAAAATCAGATGCCAAAGATAACTAAAATAAATTTATTATCAGACACTTTTTTACCTAATTAGAATTTATCTAAATACAGATATTTATGTATTAGACTTTATATGAGTTAATTTGTTATTGATTTTCTACATTTAATTCTTAGGTTGTGCAGAGCGCATCCTAATAGCATTAGTTTGTCGTGCTGTTCG
>JAIXKT010000001.1:38185-41956 GCA_026932145.1 Bacteroidia bacterium | reverse complement strand
AAAAATAAAAAAACTGATTTTTAGAACCCACCAGAATTATATCCCAAGAAAAAAACACCGGAATCCCAAAATTTATTTTGGTCTTCTCTTTTTTTTCTCGGGACTTCGTCAAGTGCTGCGTTACCGGTAACCTTTGAGAGACAGTGCAACCTTGATAGTTTCTGCACCAAACAAACTGACTAACCACGAAAAAGATTTATCTTTGACAAAATGAACAACGGCAAACATAAAATGAAATTTCCTGACGACTTTATAAACAAAATCATTTGTGGCGACAGCTTAACCGTAATGAAACAGATGCCGGACAACTGTATTGACCTTGCTGTTACTTCACCGCCATATAACTTAAAAAACTCAACCGGAAACGGAATGAGTGCAAATACAAAATCAGGTAAGTGGGCAGGCAATCCTTTGCAAAACGGTTACAGCCATTACAGCGACAACATTCCGGCTGACGAATATGCGGATTGGCAACACAACTGCCTAAAAGAAATGTATCGCTTAATCAAAGACGATGGAGCAATTTTCTATAATCACAAATGGCGTGTGCAAGACGGACTTATTCAAGACCGCAAAGACATCATAAGAGATTTGCCTGTAAGACAAATTATTATTTGGAGGCGTAAAGGCGGTATCAACTTCAATCCCGGATATTTTCTTCCGACATACGAAGTGATATATATGATACCAAAACCTAACTTCAAACTTGCACCAAAAGCTAATGCTTTTGGTGATGTTTGGGAGTTTACGCAAGAAATGAATAACGAACATCCTGCACCTTTCCCTGTTGCACTCATTGACAGAATTATTTCTTCCACAAATGCTAAAATTATACTTGACCCTTTCTCTGGTAGTGGAACGACAGCAATCACTGCTTTGGGACTTAAACGAAATTATATTGGTATTGAACTTTCACCGGACTACTGCAAAAATTCCGAAGCAAGAATTGAACGCAACAAAAGGCAGAGTGAACTTTTGAAGTTCAAAGCTGCCACCCTTTTTCAAGAAACAGAATGAAAATTTATACCAAAGACGAACTAATCGCAGAGCTAAAAAAGATTGCAGAAAAAGGATGGATACCAAACGCACGACACGGAAATCATGGAGGCATTGGTAACACTCTTGAAGATTTGTTAGGTATTAGCGAAAACAACTTGCCAATTCCAAATGCGGCAGAGTGGGAGTTAAAATCACAACGATTAAACACAAGTTCATTGACAACTTTGTTTCACATTGAGCCATCACCAAGAGCTGTAAAATTTGTTCCGCAAGTTGGACTTTTAAATTATGGTTGGAAACATCAACAAGCAGGAAAAAAATATCCAGATAATGAAATGAGCTTTCGCTTGACCATTCACGGAAACGCACCAAGCGACAGAGGCTTTATGGTAAAGATTGATAGAGAGGCACAAAAAGTTCTCATTTCTTTTGACAGCAGCAAAGCTGCTGAAAAGCATAGTGCGTGGCTTAAATCTGTAAACAAGCGAATTGGATTAGGAGAACTGAATCCACAACCATATTGGGGTTTTGACGACCTTTCAAATAAAGCCGGAACAAAACTGCTGAACTGTTTTTATGTGCAAGCAGAAGTTACGAAAGAAGGCGATAAAGAATTTTATCGTTACAGCAAAGTTCAGATGTTGCAGAAGTTCAATTTTGATGGTTTTCTTACACAACTTGAAAAGGGAAATATTTTGGTTGACTTTGATGCAAGAACGGGACATAATCACGGAACAAAGTTTCGTATGCGACAAAACTGTTTACCGGAATTATATAAAAAAGTAACAAACATTTTATGACGAGAGAAAGTAAGGCAGCCGGTAACAAAAAAATTGGCAATAGAGCCGGTGAAGTACTTCTATTGAGCATTTGTGCAAGGTTGAACAGTAGTAATTCTATTCAGCATTTGTGCTAAAAGTCGGCTCCATCGCCACATCGGAACGGGGCTTCACGCACCAACTATGCGAAGCCCTACGGGACTTCGCACATCTGGCGGTTTCACCGCAATTGTTTTCGCTAACGCTCAACAACTGCGTGAAGCCCCATTCCGTTAGCGGCAAGGCTTACCGAACCGTGTAACATTAAAATGACAGACATAAATAATTTACATTTAGACACAAACAACACAGACGCTTGGACATACTAAAAAATTTATTCTTAGAGTGGGACTTAGAAACTTGGGCAAACGTTTTAGAAGTTGTCGGGTTTTGTTTTGCAATCGGTGCTTTTATAATCGGACTTTTCATTAAGTCGGAAATAAACAAGTTAAAGACGAGTTACATTTTTGACAAGCGAATTAAAAAGCATATTGACAATCTGCAAAAATCTGCTTCTGAAATCAATCAATTTCTAAACGACTATAATAGCAACCGACGTGAGATTAGAACAGAATTTGCAAATTGCATTTCTGAATTGGAAGATTTAATTCCGAAAATTAGTTATCGTCAAAGTTTAAAGAGTAGAAGACTATGTTCTTTTTTGAAAGGCAGACGAACAAGACCATTTGTCATAAGGCAGGTTCAGAGTTCAAGTTTCATATTTTACATTACTAAGTATCCAAAGCGATTTTATCAAACGACATATGATGACGTTTGGATAGTTTATGGCAGTTTGATAGAAATCATTAGACAATTAGAAAACATTAAACAAAACAAAGGCAAATCATTGTAACATGAGCACAAAGCATAGCATTAAAATAATATCCAAACTTAATCGGGACACTAAAGAAGGAACTATTAAGTGGGAAGTAAATCGCAGCAAACCATCATCACTTTCTGGCAGTGAGGTATTGGCAGACAATGTCTATACATGTAAAGTCTTAGACAAAAGTTTACGATTGTATAAGTATCAATCAAAATATTTTTACGATGAAGGGGCCTCTGAATGGACAGACGGTTATAGACTTGAATTTATAGACGGTTGGGGCAACTCTGAATGGGCATTTCCTGACGACAGAGCAATTTATGATTTGTATGAAACAGTTCGCTTTAAGGCTTCAAACATTGAAGGGTTTATAGACGAATTTTTAACAGGTGAAGAAAAAACAGAAACTGATGAAAGCCCGTTTGACTACTAACTATACATTAGACTTTATATAAGTTAATTTGTTATTGATTTTCTACATTTAATTCTAAAGTTGTGCAGGGCGCACCCTAATAGCATTAGTTTGTCGTGCTGTTCGTATTTTTTCACACGTAATTTGTAGCTAAGGATAAATAAGCGTTTGATCCCGCTAATACTATGTTCTACACTCACTCTTATTTTTGATTTTTCCTTGTTTTACTGTTTTTGTTCCTCCGTTAACTCTTTTCCTTTGTATGTTTCGCCTAAAAGTTTTACGGTGGGTTCTATAATTTAAATCATTGTTATTCAAGCAATTATATGTATGTTTGCATATAATTTAACACGAAAACAATATGACATCACAAGGGTAAGAGTGGAACACGTATTTGGTTTTATGGAACAAAGCATGAACGGGCTTGCGGTTAAATCTGTAGGAATAGCAAGAGCAACAGGAATAATCGAACTCATAAACCTTACCTACAACTTATTCAGGCTTGAACAAGTTCAAAGATTAAATTTATTTACATCGTAATATGCTATTAATTAGTTAGTTAATTGCGAATTAAAAATTTGTATGTGAATTAAAAAAATAATTTGTACAATTGCTTACTTTTTCAGCCCAGATTTTAAAAGAGTTCTGATTTGTGCCTGAAAAAAATAAAAAAACTGATTTTTAGAACCCACCAGAATTATATCCCAAGAAAAAAA
>JAIXKT010000001.1:0-37818 GCA_026932145.1 Bacteroidia bacterium | reverse complement strand
ACTATGCTCTAAAAGTTGAAAATAATTTTGCTTGGGTTTTAGATGCAAAAGCACCCGACCAAAAAATAATCAATGACGACAATGTTGAACAAGTGTATAGTTACGCTACACACCCAGAAATTAGAAGTAATTATTTTTCACTTTGCAACGGTTTAGAATTTTCTGTTTTTAGAACTAACGACACAGAAAAACCTGTTTTATTTTTTCCCATTGATGAAATTGAACATTATTGGAAAGATTTAAAAATGTTTCTTTCGCCAAATAGTTTTCAAGTTGGCAAAAATTTTACTTACGACACAACGAGCGCAACAGCAAAACCAACAGGTTTTGATTATGCAACACGCCCATTATTGGAAGAAATTGAAGTAAAAAAACGTGCAGCAAAAAGACATTTTGGAGTTCACGGTTATTTTACAAAACAGGCTTGGAATGTTGTTACTGAATACATTAAAAATTTTAGCAAGCCGGGCGACTTGGTGCTTGACCCTTTTGGTGGTAGTGGAGTAACCGCTATTGAAGCCTTAATGAATAACCGAAAAGGGATAAACATTGACATCAATCCAATGGCTGTTTTCTTGGTGAAATCTCTGATTGCACCTGTAAAACAAACAGATTTGACAGAGGCTTTTGTGCAAATAAAAAACGAATACGAAGCACACGAACCAAAGACAAAAGAGGAAATTAAAAAAGCAATCAAAAAATATCCACAACCTAAATCATTGCCTTTACCAAAAGGTTCGGACGTGAAAACAGCCGACCAACTTTTTAGTGACAAACAATTAGCACAGTTAGGTTATTTGAAATCACTGATATTAAAACAACCAAACGAAAATATAAGAAACTCTTTGTTGTTAGCTTTTTCTGGTGTTGTTACACGTATCAATTTAACTTACCACGTAAGCGATGCAATTGAAGCAGGAACAGGATTTGGCGGGGATGCGGCAGCGTTCCGCTATTACCGTTACAGAATTGCACCAAATCCAACTGACATTGACGTAACACAATGCTTTGAACTTCGCTATAAAAAAATTTCGGAAGCAAAAAAAGAAATGAGTTTGTTCATTAACGACAAAACCATTTCAAACGCACAAATTGTAAAAGGTTCTGCAACCAGCTTAAAATTTTTACCAAAAGAAAGTGTAGATTACATTTACACTGACCCGCCTTATGGAAAGAAAATTCCTTATTTGGATTTATCTGCCATGTGGAACGCTTGGCTTGACCTTGAAGTAACGGAAGAAGATTTTAAGCAAGAAGCTATTGAAGGTGGAGAGCAGAAGAAGAGCAAAGAGGAATACAACGAACTAATTGCACAAAGCATTAAAGAAATGTATCGTGTGCTAAAATATGACCGTTGGTTATCTTTTGTGTTTGCACACAAAGACCCTGAATTTTGGCATTTAATTATTGACACAGCCGAAAGTTGCGGTTTTGAATATATTGGTGCTGTTCCTCAAAAAAATGGACAAACAAGTTTCAAAAAGCGGCAAAATCCGTTTACAGTTTTAAGCGGACAGCTTATTATCAACTTTCGTAAAGTCCGCAATCCAAAAGCAATTCTAAGAGCAAATTTAGGAATGGACATTGCCGAAATCGTTATGCAAACAGTTGAAGGGATTATTGCAAAAAACAACGGTGCAACATTGGAGCAAATCAATGACGAACTTATCATTAAAGGTTTGGAGTTGGGATTTCTTGACTTGCTTAAAAAGGAATACACAGACCTAACACCCATCTTGCTTGACAACTTTGATTACAACGAAACAACAGAAGAATTTACAATCAAAAAAGATACAAAATTCAGAACTCATATTGACGTTAGGCTTCGCATAAAATATTACCTGATTAGCTATTTGCGTAGAATGGAACGTGCTAACAAGCCACCGCATTTTGACCAAATAATTTTAGAAATACTTCCGTTACTTAAAAATGGAACAACCCCTGAAAATCAGACTGTGCTGAATGTTCTTGAAGATATTGCCGAACGTGTTGGGCAAGACAGTTGGCGACTAAAACGTGAAGGCCAAGCAACATTGTTTGACTGACGATAAGTTCGGCCACTAACTAACAGTTTGCCAAAAGCGGCAATACCTACTTTGATTTAAAGATTTTTATTAAATTTGAACTTCGGTCTTCGCATCAACGGTAGTGCTAAGAATCCCTGCCTGCGTGAAGCCCCGTTCCGTTAGTCAGAAGGCTTACCGAACCGTGTAACATTAAAATGACAGACATAAATAATTTACATTTAGACACAAACAACACAGACGCTTGGACATACTAAAAAATTTATTCTTAGAGTGGGACTTAGAAACTTGGGCAAACGTTTTAGAAGTTGTCGGGTTTTGTTTTGCAATCGGTGCTTTTATAATCGGACTTTTCATTAAGTCGGAAATAAACAAGTTAAAGACGAGTTACATTTTTGACAAGCGAATTAAAAAGCATATTGACAATCTGCAAAAATCTGCTTCTGAAATCAATCAATTTCTAAACGACTATAATAGCAACCGACGTGAGATTAGAACAGAATTTGCAAATTGCATTTCTGAATTGGAAGATTTAATTCCGAAAATTAGTTATCGTCAAAGTTTAAAGAGTAGAAGACTATGTTCTTTTTTGAAAGGCAGACGAACAAGACCATTTGTCATAAGGCAGGTTCAGAGTTCAAGTTTCATATTTTACATTACTAAGTATCCAAAGCGATTTTATCAAACGACATATGATGACGTTTGGATAGTTTATGGCAGTTTGATAGAAATCATTAGACAATTAGAAAACATTAAACAAAACAAAGGCAAATCATTGTAACATGAGCACAAAGCATAGCATTAAAATAATATCCAAACTTAATCGGGACACTAAAGAAGGAACTATTAAGTGGGAAGTAAATCGCAGCAAACCATCATCACTTTCTGGCAGTGAGGTATTGGCAGACAATGTCTATACATGTAAAGTCTTAGACAAAAGTTTACGATTGTATAAGTATCAATCAAAATATTTTTACGATGAAGGGGCCTCTGAATGGACAGACGGTTATAGACTTGAATTTATAGACGGTTGGGGCAACTCTGAATGGGCATTTCCTGACGACAGAGCAATTTATGATTTGTATGAAACAGTTCGCTTTAAGGCTTCAAACATTGAAGGGTTTATAGACGAATTTTTAACAGGTGAAGAAAAAACAGAAACTGATGAAAGCCCGTTTGACTACTAACTATACATTAGACTTTATATAAGTTAATTTGTTATTGATTTTCTACATTTAATTCTAAAGTTGTGCAGGGCGCACCCTAATAGCATTAGTTTGTCGTGCTGTTCGTATTTTTTCACACGTAATTTGTAGCTAAGGATAAATAAGCGTTTGATCCCGCTAATACTATGTTCTACACTCACTCTTATTTTTGATTTTTCCTTGTTTTACTGTTTTTGTTCCTCCGTTAACTCTTTTCCTTTGTATGTTTCGCCTAAAAGTTTTACGGTGGGTTCTATAATTTAAATCATTGTTATTCAAGCAATTATATGTATGTTTGCATATAATTTAACACGAAAACAATATGACATCACAAGGGTAAGAGTGGAACACGTATTTGGTTTTATGGAACAAAGCATGAACGGGCTTGCGGTTAAATCTGTAGGAATAGCAAGAGCAACAGGAATAATCGAACTCATAAACCTTACCTACAACTTATTCAGGCTTGAACAAGTTCAAAGATTAAATTTATTTACATCGTAATATGCTATTAATTAGTTAGTTAATTGCGAATTAAAAATTTGTATGTGAATTAAAAAAATAATTTGTACAATTGCTTACTTTTTCAGCCCAGATTTTAAAAGAGTTCTGATTTGTGCCTGAAAAAAATAAAAAAACTGATTTTTAGAACCCACCAGAATTATATCCCAAGAAAAAAAACACCGAAATCCCAAAATTCATTTTGGAATCCTCTTTTTTTCTTGGAACTTCGTCAATTAAATAGTTAGTGGCAAAGCTAACGGGACACTGCGGACACGAACATTCACAGCCGACAAAGATTATTAACTTTGTTACTCTAAACGGAGCGACAAATGGAAGTAAACAAACTAATTCTTGGTGACAACCTTGAAATTCTAAAAAGCATTGACAGCGAAAGCGTGGACTTGATTTATCTTGACCCACCATTTTTTAGCAACAGAACTTACGAAGTAATTTGGGGCGACAAAGGCGAAGTTCGCAGTTTTGAAGACCGTTTTAGCGGTGGTATTGATCATTACATTGCTTGGCTCAAAGAAAGAGTTATTGAAATGCACAGAATTTTAAAAAAGACGGGAACAATTTTTTTGCATTGCGATTGGCACGCTAACGCATACATACGGACAGAAATTTTAGATAGAATTTTTGGTGGACAAAATTTCAAGAATGAAATAATTTGGAAAAGGACAACAACGCACAATGACACAAAACAAGGTGCAAAACATTTTGGCAGAACATACGACACAATTTTTTTCTACGCAAAAGAAAACAAAGGCTTCACCTTTAATCCTGTTTATCAAAAATACACGGAAGAATACGCCCAAGCGGCATATAACAAAGTAGATGAAAACGGCAGAAGATTTAAAGCATCTGATTTGTCCGCTGCAAAAGGTGGTGGCGACACTTCATTTGAATGGAAAGGCGTAAAGCCACCTGTTGGTAGATATTGGGCATATTCAAAAGCAAATTTTGAAAAATTTGAAGCAGAAGGGAAATTGTATTATTCAGAAAAAGGCAAACCATATTTAAAACACTATTTGGACGAAATGCCCGGAAAATCCTTAGACGATATTTGGGAAGATTTTCTAATCCCAAAAAGTGAGCGAATTGGTTATCCAACGCAAAAACCTTTTGCATTGCTTCAAAGAATTATTGAAGCTGCAAGTAATGAAGGCGACATTGTGCTTGACCCTTTTGTTGGTGGTGGAACAACAGTTGCAGCAGCAGATAAATTTAATAGACGATGGATTGGTATTGACCAGTCTGTTCAAGCAATTAAAGTAACAGAATTTAGGTTGAACTTGCAACAAGATTTGTTTAGCAAACCTTTCATTACACAACTTCATAAATATGACTACGACACACTTCGATACAAAGATGCTTTTAAATTTGAAAGTTGGATAGTTACACAATTTGGAGGAACATCAAACAGCAAACAACGTGGCGATTTAGGACTTGACGGAAAAACAAAAGATAACACGCCAATACAAGTAAAACGTAGCGACAACATCGGACGAAATGTAATTGACAATTTTCTTTCGGCAGTTCAGCGTTCAGACAAAAAACTTTTTGAAAAGAACCAAGCGATAATGAAGCCTGTCGGCTTCATTATCGCTTTTTCTTTTGGTAAAGGTGCTGTTGAAGAAGTTGCACGTTTGAAGAACAAAGAAAATATTATCATCAAACTTGTAACAGTTGAGGACATTGTTCCTATTGCTAAAAAACCAACCTTGACAGTTACAATCAATGACAACGGAAAAGACAAAAAAGAACTTAGAGAAATTGAATTTATTGCGACTGCACAAAGCAACGCAGGAATCGAATTTTACGCTTGGGACTTTGACTACAAAGCTGGCAAAGGTTTCAAACCACAAGTGCTTATTGACAAAGACGGAAAACAAACACACAAATTCAAAGCAGGACAACACAACATTGCTGTTAAGGTTGTGGACAATGACGGACTTGACAACATTGAAGTAATTAAACTGAAAGTAAACGGAAAAATAGAGCGAACGTGATAGCTCTGCTGCTAACATTGTGTTGGCAATAGGCGGGGTGACGTGCTTCGTATGAAACTTTTTGCTAAATTTGAACTATGTGCTTCGTATCAACTTTGGTGCTAAAATCCCGCCCATCGCCAAGCCGCGAGCCCGTTGAGCGACATTACGCCTGCGGCGTAGTTTTGTTCTTCGTGTTTTGCTGTGCAAACACTCCCATCCAAAACGAACGTCGCTCAACGCAGAGCTTGCCCTGATTTTATCAAGTGCTGCGTTATACATCATTCTAAACCGACAATAAACATGCAATTTGACCTAAATGTTTTGTATATTTGAAAAGAATTTAAGACTGAAAAACATGTATAACACAATTGAAATAGATAGAAGCAATCTAACAATAATGGGCGTTAAGTTTTCGGATTTGAAAACCTTGGAAAGCACTGCAAACGCTTTGGGTAGTAATATGTTTGAAGGCTTTAAACCAACACCAAAGGGTATTGAAATAATTAGAGACTATGTAACAGGAAAAATATCACTACCAGAACTTGTAACATTCGCCAAAGAAAAAGCCTATGTCTAATTCATACAAATACATAGACCCTGATTTCACCTACACTGACCCAAAGACAGGACTTTTACGGAATTTACAAGACATTACAGACCCTGATGTATTGCTCTTTGTTGAGAGCAGTATCGTAACAAAACGACTTCAAGAACTTTACGAAAACCCGATAAAAATAAAGGGTATTGACAGCCTTTTTGAAATTCATGGATATTTATTTCAGGATATATATGTTTGGGCAGGGAAAAGGCGAACAGTTGAAATTAGTAAAGGCGGTAAACAGTTTTTCCCTACTTCTCATTTTGACAATGCATTTCGATACATTGACCAGTTAATTGGCGAGTTCAGGAAAATTCTAAAAATCAACAAAAGAAATTTAGCCGAAAAATTATCAGAGATATTAGACAATGTAAACTATTTACACCCTTTCAGAGAAGGTAATGGGCGAGCACAAAGAGAGTTTTTAAGACTGTTGGCTTTGGAAAAGGGATTGAGATTAAATCTTAATCCACCAAACAACAAAAGCGTTTATGAACGATATATGCAAGGAACCATTGAAAGTGACGTGAATACATTGACAGAGTTGGTTTTTGAACTAATTGACACGAATGAATAATAGACTTTATATAAGTTAATTTGTTATTGATTTTCTGCATTAAATTCTTAGGTTGTGCAGAGCGCATCCTAATAGCATTAGTTTGTCGTGCTGTTCGTATTTTTTCACACGTAATTTATCGCTAAGAATAAATAAGGTTCTACACTCAGTCTTATTTTTGATTTTTCTTTGTTTTGCTGTTTTTGTTCCTCTGTTAACTCTTTTCCTTTTGGCTTTTTAGTTGGCAAAATGGCTGTCAGATTTTTTATTTTTACGTTTAAATAAGCAATATCAAGATATCCTTTTATTTCTTCTTTAAGGTCTATTTCTTCGTATTCAAGTATCGTTTTATCATGTTCTTTTCCTTCGTATGTTTCGCCTAAAAATATTACGTAAGAAGTCGTTTTATCAGTGATAATGGTGTTCTTGAGCGTATGAGTTTTTTTTTACCGCTATAATATTCCTTTTGAACCTCATAATCCTTTGGTCGTTGTATCTGGCGTTCAGTAGCATCAATTACAACCTCTTGTAAGCCCATCTCTTGTATCAATTGATTGAGCATTTCACTATCTCGTGTCGGTAATACTTTCATCTTTATCTTCATAAATCCTTAACTAAATATAAAATCTATTGTAAAAAGTTTTAATTTAGCCGCAGATGAGATTAGCGACTTATTCGTCAAAAGAAAACCAACAGTCTATTGCACTTGTGTGGGAGGAAGGGCTATTAGATATTCCGGCTGCTGCCCAAAAATTAGGCAAAATCATCCCGCCATGTATGTTGTCTTTGCTAAACGAATTATCTGTTACTGAACCAGTTCTATATGAATTGGTAAAACGGTATCAATTAGGAGATTTTCAAGAACTTATTTTTTCGGAGTCGTCAGTTAATATCAATGCGCCAATTCCTAAGCCTCCTGCTTGTAGAGACGGATATGCTTTTCGCCAACACGTGGAAACTGCCCGCAGAAACCGCAAAGCACCTATGATACCGGAATTTGACCAGTATCCTATTTTTTATTTCACAAACCATCAAGCTATTAAGGGGCCGGGCGAACTCCTTTTTATGGCTGACCATTTTCAAAAATTAGACTTTGAATTAGAAGTGGCAGCCGTAATCGGGAAAACTGGCAGGAATATCCGCGCTGAATTTGCAGATGACCATATCTTTGGTTATACTATCATGAATGACTGGAGCGCAAGAACACTGCAAATGGAAGAAATGTTGCTCAACCTTGGCCCAGCAAAAGGCAAAGACTTTGCTACCTCTATTGGTCCATACATCGTTACTAAAGATGAACTTGCTCCTTTGCTACATCCCACCCGAAAAGGACATATTGGAGTACAATACAAACTATCTATGGCTGCCCATGTAAACGGTATTCAGGTTTCTACAGGAAACGTAGCAGATATGGACTGGACGTTTGCAGAAATCATTGAACGTTGCTCTTATGGAGTAACTATTTACCCGGGTGAAGTTATTGGCTCTGGAACTGTTGGAACGGGTTGTTTCTTAGAACTAAATGGAACAGGCTTGCTCCAAAACCCCAATTATCCCGTTCAATGGCTAAATGCCGGCGATACCGTCAGCTTAACTATCGAAAAACTCGGGACATTAACAAACACCATTCAAATTGAAGATAATTTCTCTATCTTGCAGAGAAAACATTTATCTAACTAAAAAAATACTAACTTTTATGAAATACTTTTTCATTACGGCACTTTTACTACTCTCCTTTTGGAGTTGCAAAAAAGAAGATAAAACAGCAGAGCCTACCTCATTGAGCATTACTGTAACCGATACCAGTTCAAATGCAGTTAGTGATGCAGAAGTAAAGTTATACTCCTCTAAGTCAGCATACTACAATGATACTGGTGCTGTAAAAACAGGGAAAACAGACGCAACCGGTAAAATTCTTTTTGAGCCATTAGATGCTATTTTATACTACATCCGGGTAACCAAAGGAAATCTAAACAACTCTACTTCTGCATATAACACCATTATCCCATTAATTTCCGGAACAACGATGCCCAAACCAATCCAAATATATACTCCCAATAACAACCAGATGCTTTCTAATACGACCAAAACTTGGATGATTGCGGACATCAAAACTGCCGGTGTCTCTACTATACAAAACTGCGATAAAGATGATGTTTTGAGATTTAAGCCAAACGCTACGCGGGATTTTCGTTGGTACTATAATTATTATCGCTGCACAGGCCAGCCAGATAGCAGTTTAGGTACATGGAAATTAGCCGGAACCGTATTAACTATTGATAGAAACAGTGTTGTAGATACCTGGTATGTTCAATCTATCTCTGCCTTAAAAGTAGAACTAAAAGACAACGGAAATACCGAAATGACTTTAATACCGGAAGAATTTAACAAATGAAATCGGTTTTGGTAACCGGTGCTTCAACCGGAATAGGTAAAGCCTGCGTACATATACTGCTCAATAGCGGCTGGCGGGTGTTTGCCGGAGTCAGAAAAGAACAAGATGCCGAAAAGTTAAAACAAGAAAGCAAAAATAGAGCTATCCCAATATTTTTGGATGTTACCCAGCCGGAATCTATTCAAGATGCCGCTTCTATAATCACCACCCAGATCGGCTCAGAAGGTTTTCATGGCTTAGTTAATAACGCCGGAATAGCAGTAGCTTGCCCGTTAGAAGCAATACCCATAGAAGATATTCGTAAACAATTTGAAGTTAATGTATTTGGGCAGTTATCTGTTATTCAAGCATTTATAAATCTACTAAGAGCTTCCAAAGGAAGAATTGTTAATATTGGTTCAATCAGCGGACGAATGGCGATACCTTTTACCGGGCCTTATTGCAGTTCTAAATTTGCCTTAGAAGCCATCACAGATTCACTACGAATGGAACTTAAACCATGGGAAATTCAAGTTTCTATTATTGAACCCGGCAGAATTGTTACCCCCATTTGGGAAAAATCCAACGAAGCCGCTATCGACCTCGAAAATAGAATTGACCCTGAAAAAACAGCTCTCTACCGCCCGTATATTGATAGATTCCGAAAAATAATCCTAAAAACAGCCGCCAGAGGCGGAACACCCGAATCCGTAGCAGATGCAGTTATTCACGCATTAGAAGCCTCAAAGCCCAAAACACGCTACGTAGTAGGACAAGATGCTAAAATCCAAGCATTCTTAGCTAAATTTATCCCTGATAAAATACGCGATAACCTTGTTCTAAAAAACCTAAAACTGAACGAAATCTAATTCGTACACCTTTGCTATGCAGCACACCTCTCTATCAGAAATATCTGAATTTGAATTAATTACTAAGCTAACGCAAAACTTTCCCATATATCATTCACAAACCCAAAAAACAGTTGGTGATGACTGCGCCGTAGTCTCTTTGGGGGAATCCAAAGCCCAAGTTATCACTACTGATTTACTTGTAGAGCACATTCACTTTGATTTAATGTATCATCCGGCAAAACATCTTGGTTATAAAGCCGTTAC
The DNA here is from genome assembly GCA_026932145.1 of Bacteroidia bacterium. Lineage (NCBI taxonomy): Bacteria > Pseudomonadati > Bacteroidota > Bacteroidia > Bacteroidia bacterium. The sequence goes on along the minus strand of JAIXKT010000001.1, from coordinate 27,451 downwards.
GACAAATCTAAGTGATGTCTATGCCATGAACGCAATACCAACGGGTATTGTAGTCGGAATAGCAATACCCAAATACCTTTCCATAGAATTTATTGAAGAAATTTATCAAGGGATTCGCTTAGCTTGCCAACGTTATCAAATAGATTTACTGGGAGGCGATACGACCTATTCACCTAATTATCTGATGATAAGCATCACAGCAGTAGGGCTTGCACAACCAGAAAAAATATCCTATCGAAGTGGTGCAAATCTAAATGACCTGATTTGTGTTTCTGGAAATTTAGGTGCAGCTTATGCCGGATTACAAATTTTACAGCGTGAAAAACAAGTTTTTTTGCAAAATAATGATATTCAGCCAGTTTTATCTGAATTTAGCTACGTAATCTCCCGCCAACTACGCCCCGAAGCCAGAAAAGAAATTGTAGAACGATTAGAAGAACTCAATATCACTCCAACGGCAATGATTGATATTAGTGATGGCCTCTCCAATGAAATTCATCATATCTGCGCTGCATCTCATACCGGTGCTGTTTTATACGCAGACCGTATCCCAATTGACACTGAAACTGCCAAAGTAGCCGAACTTTTTGATATATCCCCAATTACCTATGCCCTAAACGGCGGTGAAGATTATGAACTTCTGTTTACCGTCCCACTCAGCGACTATGAAAAAATTCAACATGATGAAAAAATTCAGATTATTGGCGCTATCAAAAACCTTGAAGATGGTATAATCTTAGAAACCGATATAGGCGAACAAATCCCGATTGAACCCTTAGGTTTTAATCATTTCAAAAAAAACACAAACTCTTCTGAATAACGTTGGAAATAATTAAAAAATTACCATCGAACTATCCTAAGTCGCTCTTTACATTATTTTTTTGAACCAAAATCCAATTTTGTTAAAAATACTTTATTTCCTCTATCTTTACCTTAAATCGTTTGTTATTAATTTATTTTAAGGAAAAATGCTTTAACAAAATAGCGTAATAAAGGCTTGCAAGTTACATTAAAATACCGGAAATTTGCATTAAAATTTAAAGACAAACAAATAAATCTTAATTATTTATGAATCAATCCCTTAGCCAAGAAATTCTTGGATACTTAAATGTTACCGGAGTTCGTAAAATTTATTATAATTTAACTCCGGCTGAGTTGGTCGAGCATACCTTAGTAAAAGACGAAGGTGTATTGGCCGATAATGGTGGGCTTGTTGTGAAAACGGGCGAGTTTACCGGACGTTCCCCCAAAGATAAGTTTGTGGTTAAAGATGATAATACCAAAGACCATGTTTGGTGGGGAGATATTAACAACGAGTTTTCTTCCGAAAATTTTGACAAGTTGTATGTTCGTGTGTTAGCATATCTTCAAGGTCGGGATCTCTATGTGCGTGACGCTTACGCCGGAGCTGACCCTCGCTACCGCCTGCCTATTCGGGTAGTAACAGAGTTTCCTTGGCAAAACTTATTCGCTAATAACCTATTTTTGCGCCCGCAATTAGATGAGTTAAAGAACTTTAGCCCAGAATTCACGGTGTTAGCAGTACCCGGATTCTATGCAAACAAAAACATAGACGGTACCAGACAGCATAACTTCTCTATCGTAAACTTCACTAAAAAAATCATTTTAATCGGTGGCTCTGCTTATACCGGAGAAATCAAAAAAGGAATTTTCACCGTGATGAACTATCTGCTTCCGTTCAAAGGAGTTCTTCCGATGCACTGCTCTGCCAATATCGGAAAAGACGGTGATACCGCCATTTTCTTTGGGTTATCCGGCACAGGTAAAACAACCCTTTCAGCAGACCCCGAACGTGGGCTAATTGGGGATGACGAACACGGCTGGACAGACTCCGGCACGTTTAACTTTGAAGGCGGATGCTACGCAAAGTGTATTGACCTATCCAAAGAAAAAGAACCCCAAATCTGGGATGCAATCAAATTTGGCTCTCTGGTAGAAAATACTACATTCTGTGAAGATTCCCGTACTATTGATTTCAAAAGTACCAAAATCACCGAAAACACCCGCGTTGCTTACCCGATTCACTACATTTCAAATGCAGTAGAACCCTCTTTGGGTGGAGTTCCTAAGAACATTTTCTTACTTACCTGTGATGCCTTTGGTGTTTTACCTCCTATCTCAAAGTTAGATGTGGGTCAAGCAATGTATCACTTTATTTCCGGCTATACCGCCAAGGTTGCCGGAACAGAAGCTGGAGTTACAGAACCCCAAACAACATTTTCGGCCTGTTTTGGAAAAGCTTTTTTACCCTTGCACCCTACCAAATACGCAGAGATGTTGGGAGAAAAACTAAAAGCCGGCAATGTAAACGTTTGGTTGGTTAATACCGGTTGGACAGGCGGCCCTTATGGCGTGGGTAGCCGAATGAAACTTAGCTACACCAGAGCAATGATTACCGCAGCCTTAAATGGACAACTAAATAATGCTACTTTTGAAAAAGACCCTATTTTTGGGTTAGCTATTCCCAATGCAGTACCGGCAGTTCCTGCCGAGCTGCTAAACCCACGCAATACATGGGTAGATAAATCTGCCTATGATGCCAAAGCAAATGATTTAGCAGCACGATTTATCAAAAACTTTGCTCAATATGAGGCTTTTGCAAATGCAGAAATCAAAGGCGCAGCCCCAAAAGTTTTAGTAAAATAAGCAAATAAATCTTTTGTAAAATAGCTTTGCTTGTCTCCAAAAACTTAGGTAATAGAAAAGAGGTTCAAAAATTTGAACCTCTTTTCTATTATACGTTAAATCGATTTTTAAATCTAACATATTGATAATAATTATATTAAAAACTTAAAACATCCTGCTCATAATACCTAATTTAACTAAAAAATAGATGAGTTTACCGGTACGCTTTGGAGATAGCTTATATGAAGCTGGTGTGGATGAAGCAGGGCGTGGCTGCTTAGCCGGTCCTGTAATCGCAGCAGCCGTTATCCTGCCCAGAGATTATACACACCCAGATATTAAAGACTCCAAACAATTAACACCGGCTAAACGTTATGCGCTAAGGGATGAGATTTTGCAAAATGCCTTAGCTTGGAATATAGGAAGTGCCTCACCAGCTCAAATAGATAGCTTGAATATTCTAAATGCCTCCATTCTTGCAATGCAAGAAGCAATCAGCCTTTTGTCTATTCAACCAGAATTTTTAGTTATAGATGGAAATCAATTCCGGCATCCAACTATCCCCTTTCAATGTGTAGTGAAGGGAGATTCAAAATTACTCTCGATTGCGGCAGCTTCTATTTTGGCCAAAACCTTTCGGGATGATTTAATGGTGCATCTTGATAAAACCTTTCCAGACTACAATTGGCAGCAAAACAAAGGCTATCCTACTGAGTATCACCGAAATATAATAAAAAAAATAGGAATATGTTATTGGCATAGGCGCTCTTTTTTAAGAAACCAGCAACTCAAATTAAACTTACTATAAGATAGGATGCTATTGAGATCTTACTTGTATAAACCAAAATAGTAACTACAAAAAGAAAACAGCATCAAAATAGGCACTGTTTTTGTGTAGTAGTAAAAAAATGTAGCCATGAACGTTGTAAAATCTCTACTCTTTTTGTTTCTATTCGGAATCGGTAGTTTTACTTTTGGCCAGAAATTTAAGGTATTACGTGGGCATAAAAGCGATGTAAATTCAGTATGTTTTTCTAAAGACGGGCGATATTTATTTTCCGGCAGTAGCGACCGGCAAATATTTGTATGGGACATCCAAGCAATGGATACCGTTCGTGTGCTAAGTGGCCATACCGCCAGTGTCAATTCACTTTCATTAAGCCCGGATGGAGACTTACTGCTTTCCGGAAGCAGCGATAGGACAGTAAAAGTATGGAACTGGCAAACAGGGAGTTGCTTATACACCTTTGAAGGATTTAAAGATGCTGTTGAAGAGGTTTGTTTTTCTCCAAAAGGCAATACTGTTGCAGCTTGCAGCCGGGATAATTCCATTCAGATATGGACATTTCCGGAGAAATGGCAGGAGGAGTTTCGGAAGCACCGTAATTCGGTGTATAGTTTGTGTTTTAGCCCGGACGGAAAATACTTGGCAACTGCTGGAGCAGATAATACTTGGCGATTATTAGAGCCCGATGCCGGCGTAGAAAAAATGTCCGTAAAAGGTCATTACAACACTATCCGGAGCATTCAATTTAGCCCAAACGGAAATTTTGTACTTACCGGCGGGCTTGACGGAAACACTTATCTCTGGGACGTAAGATCCGGAGCGTTATTACGCACTTTTCCCAAACAAAGTGATATTGTGCGTCATGTTTCATTCAGCCCTGATGGGCAGGTTGTGGCAATATGCTCTCGAAATCCGGTCGTAACGCTGTGCAATACCCAACGTGGCTCCATCGTGGCAACCTTAACCGGTCATAGCGGCTCTTTATGGCAGGCTGTTTTTAGCCCCGATGCAACACTATTAGCCACAGCCTCAGCAGATAAAACCATACGACTTTGGGATATATCTTATCTCGGAATTGTACCCTATCCATTTGACCCACAATTACCCAGCCCGTCCGTAACAGTTAATGTAGATGTAGATATTCCTGAAACAGGAAAAAAAGATATTAATAAATTTGCGTTAGTCATTGGTAATGAATCTTATGCCAGTGCGCAGCCGCAATTAGCTCCGGAAATGGATGTGCTTTATGCCCAACAAGATGCCGTTATTTTTAGACAATATGCCGAAAAAAGGCTTGGTGTCCCTGCACAAAATATCATTTTTGTTTTAGATGGAACAGCCACCCAGATGCAGCAGGCAATAGAAAAAACACAACGAATTTTAGCCCAAAGCGATGGCAAAGCCGAAATTTATTTTTACTATGCAGGGCACGGAGTTCCACATATAGAAACCAAAGAATCATATTTATTACCGGTTGATGTTCCTGCAAACCAGCCAGATGAGCGTTTTCGGGTGTCATTGGTATTAGAAAAACTAACCCAAAATCCACATAAACGTTTCACTGCATTTATAGATGCTTGTTTTGCCGGAGGCGCACGTAATGCTTCCCCATTAGCAGCAAGAGGTATTAAAATCTTACCCAAACCGTTACAACTTTCCGGAAACTCCGTATTATTTGCCGCTTGCAGCCCCAGCCAAATTTCACTCCCCTATCCAGAAGCTAAACACGGACTTTTTACTTACTTCCTGCTAAAAAGCCTCAAACAACATCCGGAAACTATTTCTTATGAAAAACTATTTTTGGAAGTAAAACAAGAAACTGCCTTACATTCAATACTCTTTCGATCTATAGAACAAGAACCCACCGCTATTTCAAGCAAAGTAGCTGAAGAAGCATGGAAAAATTGGGAGTTTGAATAGCTTTTTAATGACTGTTTAAACCCATAAATATCTAAAGGTAATCTTTCACTGTATTGGAAAATTTACATAACTTGCAAAACAATATATGAAGCTACGATATTTCTGGATTTTTTTAGGCTTAATCAGCTTAATATCAGTAAGTTGTAAAAAAGGAGATGATGATGTACCGGGTTCACAAGTTACCGGTTATTTTTTAAAAGTAGATGTAGATACCACAAACGGCACGTCTTATCCATTCAAATTTACTACTTCGGTTCCAGCTGGAACTTTTAGCAGCAGTGCTAAGTCAGTCATTATTACGGCACAAAGCCTTTCCCCAACTCAAAATCTATCCATTACGTTAGATATAGGTTCAGCTAACTTTAACGATATTGCAGCAAAAACATATCCGTTACAGGGTTCAAATATGAATTCTTTGGCTTGGAATACCACAGAAACTTCTGTTGGAGTAAGCACTTCTTCAGATAATATTACCATTACTTCCGTAACGCCTACCAATGACGGTAAAAAAGTTATTGAAGGAACTTTTTCCGGCTCTACAATAAAGCCGGGCAGTGTTAATACGACCAAGTTCATAAATGGTTCTTTTAAAATCCTGATAATTCCCTAATAATGGCGTTATTAGGGACTCGTTATCTTGATCCGGTAACGATAAGCCGTCTCAAGAATATTGAGATTAAGGCCAGAATGATTGTGGAAGGCTTCTTAATGGGGTTACACAAAAGTCCTTTTCATGGTTTTTCGGTAGAGTTTGCAGAGCACCGTCCTTATAATCCCGGAGAACCACTGCGAAATATTGACTGGAAAATTTTCGGAAAAACAGAACGGCTTTATACCAAACGCTACGAAGAAGAAACAAATTTACGCTGCCAAGTGATTTTGGATACCAGCGATTCCATGCGCTATCCACAAAATGGAATTTCAAAATTAGAATATGGCGCGTATTTAGCCGCTTCCTTACAATATTTGATGCAATTACAAAAAGACGCTTCCGGGCTGGCACTTTTTGATAGCCAAATAACATTCTACCACCCGCCCAGAGTAAAACCAACAGCACTGCTGCCAATGCTTGCAAAACTTGAACAAGTTGTGCAAGAAAAAAATGTCTTTACCCACCGAACAGCTACCGAAGATGTTTTGCATCAACTTGCACAAAAAATCAATAGACGCTCAGTGGTTGTGTTGATTAGCGATTTATTCAGCCAGAACCCTAATTTTGAGGCATTATTTCCGGCATTGCAGCATCTGCGCCACCAAAAAGATGAAGTAATCATTTTCCAACTCTTGGAATTTGATACAGAGTTTATGTTTAACTTTCCTGATCAACCGCTAATTATCAAGGACTTAGAAACCGGCGAAGAGTTAAATGTGGTGCCGCAGCAGATTCGGCAAGCGTATCAAGAACAAATGAAAAGCCGCCAACAACTGATTCGCAAAAAATGCCTCGAATATCAAATTGATTATGTAGAAGTGGATATTCAGAAACCTTTTGATAGGGCATTACAGGAATATTTTATCCGAAGACAAAGCCTTATACGTAGATAATTACCGGAATATCAGCTATCTGGCTTTGGGTGGGTAGGTAATACATTCGTACCTAACTCTTGTGCGATTCTTTTAGAGAGTTTACCAAGTTCTGAACTGCGTTTTAATAATATAGCTTCTTCTTTTAATAATATAGCTTCTTCTTCAAAATTTTCGGTTGATTTTGAGGATAGCTCATCTAAACGGGCTTGATTTTCTTGTGTTAATTTCCTGACTTTGTTTAATTTCAGCCAGAGAATTGTTTTATACAGCATTTTGGATAAATCTTGGTCAAGTGGAGGTATCCAAATATGATGTTTTTCCTTCCAGTTTGGGCTTACTTGGTATTTCTGATTTAATAATTCCGTTATGAAAGAAGCATCCGGCTGTAAATCCTCATTTATCAACCAGTCAAGATCTAACTGTTGTTCTTTTATCTTAAGTTTATCCGGGTTTTCAAATAAGATTCGGACTCTAAGTTTTTCTAAAACAGGGTTTTCAAACGAGTTATCAGAAAGTTCAAGTTTGACATAATCAATTACTGTGGTTTGGATTTTGGTAGCCGTATGGGTTGGGTTTTCGGATTCGGCTTCTATTTCGATTATTTGGTTGGGGTATTTTATCAAAATTCGGATAATTTCACTTTCACAGTAAAAGTTATCTGTTTGAATATTCAGTTTTGATTCAAGTTGATTTTGGGGAACATTTAGATGTCTTTTTTGAACTTGCTGGGCAGAGAATTTATTGGTTGCAGAGGCGATAATTTGCTCTGATATTTTGAGTTTTTTAGCTATATATTGCTGTTGGATAGCTTTTTGAACAGGATCTTCTATTGCAGCTATCAACTCCACCAATTCTTCTATTATTTTTTTTCGGATGATTGGGTTGGAAATGTCGTTTTTCTGGGTGTAGCTATTAATCACGAAGTCCACAAACTCTTCGGCATTTTCTTTGATATATTCACGGGTTCGTTCACTGCCATGAAGCTGCACAAATGAATCTGGGTCATGGTTATCCGGAAGTAGTAAGACTTTGATACTAAATCCCTTTTGGGCTAATATTTTTACTGCTCGGATAGCTGCTTTAACACCGGCTTCATCACCGTCAAAGAAAATCAGGATTTGGTGTGTAAACCGCAATAGCAAACGGGCGTGGTCTTCGGTTAAAGAAGTTCCACCGGAAGCAACTACATTTTTGATACCAGCTTGCACCAGAGAAAGTAAATCTGTATAACCTTCTACCAAGATTACAAATCCATCTGTTTTGATATTTGAACGAGCCTGAAATAAGCCATATAAAATCTTAGATTTATTGTAAATAGCTGATTCAGATGAATTAACATATTTTGCTTGATTGGAATCTTTAGATAATATTCTGCCGCCAAAGCCGGCTATTTTGCCATTTAAGTTTAATATTGGGAAAATAGCTCTTCCTCTAAACCGGTCAATTAGATTTCCTGTTTTTTCAGAACGAAAGGATAGCCCTATTTTTAATAAATTTTCCTCTGAATATCCGGCTGTTAAGGCTGCCTGTGTAAGTTCGTTCCATTCTTCTTGGGGTGCGTATCCTAAGTGAAACGACTTCATGGTGGTAGATAAAATGCCTCTTTTTTCCCAATAAGGTAATCCAATACGCTGACCCTCAGACTTTTGTAATTGATTAACAAAAAACTGGCTGGCAAACTGATTTAAGGCATACAACTGTAATTCTTGCTGTTTGGCCTCTGTAAATTCGGTATCATCTGTTGTTATTTCCGGCACTTCAATATGATACCAATCTGCTAACAAGCGGAGGGCATCCGGATAACTCAGACTTTCCATTTCCATGACAAATGAAACCATCGTACCGCCTTTGCCTGTGCTAAAGCATTTAAAAATACCTTTATCTGGATTTACGGAAAAAGAAGGCGTTTTTTCGGTTTTGAAAGGCGAAAGCCCCCAATAGTTAGCACCTTTTTTACGCAAATCCACATATCTTGAAATTACATCTACGATATCGGCAGTTTGTAAAATTTTTTCAACGATAGAATCCGGAATTCTGGAATAAGCCATAAGAGACAGATATTACAAATTTCCGCTTTTTTTGCCTATCAGCCGAAAAAGGTTTTTAAAACAAAGTTGCTATTTTCAGGTAAGTTTGTATTTTTGGGCAAAAATTAATCATGAAAAAGGTAGTACTCTCGCTTTTGTGGCTCATTTTTGTAGCGGCAAACGTTCATGGGCAAAGTTTTATGTATTTTGGGTTGCGTGGCTACCCGCAATATTCTTCTATTTTGAACAAGCAAGATAGTGATGCAGGGTCAGAATTAGATTATGATCTAACAATTGGCTGGGGAGCAGGAGGTGCTATCGGAATAAACTTTACCAACTCTTTTGGTATTGAAACGGGTATTTATTACGCTAATCAAGGCCAAAAATATAAAGGTGCATTTAAAGTTGGAAATATGGATACAACATTTAACTCCCACAAGTCGTTTTCTACCTTAAAAATTCCTTTATTTTTTAAACTGAATACAAATCCGGACGGTTTTCCTATGTTTACGTTGTATGCCGGGCCGCAATATTCTATGATAACCAACGCTAATTACAAAGTAAATGGAGCAGAAACAGGTGTAAGCATTCCCAACCAACCCAATGTTTCATTTAAAGACCTCTACAAAAAAGGAACTATCGAAATTGCCGGTGGCTTAGGATTAGATTATTGGTTTGCAGAGAATATGTATATCAGCACTCATTTACGAGGTGAATATTCTCTTGAAGATATTGAAGATGAGCAGTTTAAACCGGCTAATCGTAGTGTAGCCAGTAATTTAACGGTAGGTTTTGTGGTAGGGTTGGGCTTTGTTTTGACATTTGACAACAAACCCTTTGGTCGTTATGGCTTACGCTTTGGCTCCTGAAAATCTATTAACACCTAAAGCCAAGAGCGAAAGTTTTTATAAAGAAAAAGGATCTAAATTTTTAGGATTCCTGTATCCTGTTTCATCACAGGTAGTTATCAAAGAGTGTTTAGCTTCTCTGCGGCAATTGTATCCCGATGCTACGCATATTTGCTATGCGTGGCGTTTGGGGGAGTTTGGAGAAATTATTTTTGCCAACGACGATGGCGAGCCTGCCCATTCTGCTGGTGCACCAATCTTACGTGCAATTCGCTCCGCCAAACTCAATGCAGTGCTTATCGCAGTAGTTAGATACTACGGCGGAACCAAACTGGGAATCCCCGGACTCATTAACGCTTACCAAGCGGCAGCTAATATCGCTATCGAACAAACTATAACTGAACCTTTTGTCTCAAAAACAACTGTTGAAATTCAGTGTACTTACTCATTAGAAAGCAAAATCAGAAGTCTAATATCTCGTTATCAGGGAGTTGTGATAAACTCCACACACACAACATCGGTACTACTGACCGCCCAAATAAACACCCAAGATGTAGCAGACTTTCTCAACGCATCTCCTTGCCCCGTTACAATTCATGGAAGGCTCTTTTAAATCCATAGCACAAAACTTTTTAGCAAAAGAAATTGATTTACAAGAATTTGTATCTGAAAAGCAGTTTTTAGAATCCAAAAATCAATTTGATATTTTTCCGAAGTATTCTACTGGCCTCCGCCAAAAATTAGTTTCTACCATCCGAAAACAGTATGGAGAATTAGAGCTACCCAAAACATTATCTGTTTTAGAACAGGCTGATTGCTATACAGTTACAACAGGACATCAGCTTTGCTTAAATGGTGGCCCCTTGTTTGTTTTATACAAAATACTGCATACAATAGCATTAGCAAATGAATTAACCCAAAAAAATCCCCAAAAACCAGTTGTTCCGATTTTTTGGATGGCAACAGAAGACCATGATATTCAAGAAGTTAATCATTTTTTTTTAAATTACTCCCAAAAAGTTCAATATTCTCAATCCGAAAATACCGGAGGTGTGGGCGATATTTTGTTTGACCCGCAAGAAATTCCGGCAGAATATCAGCCTTTTTTACATCCAAAATTTCAACAAAAAAAACACTGGAAAACCAATTTCCGTGAACTGATACACCACTATTTCAACTCGTTGGGCTTAATCATTATTGACGCTAACGACCGAACCCTCAAGCAGGAAATTATCCCTTATCTTACGGATGATTTAAAAAATCATTCTTCATTTTATTTTATCAATGAAACAAACAGCCTTCTGTCTAAATATGGTTATCCAATTCAGGCTTTTGCCCGAAAAGTAAATTGGTTTTACTTAGCTGAAAATAAACGTATTAGAATTGAGCATAATACAGATTCCTTTCAGGCAGAAAACTTTAAATCGTGGAATAATATTCATAATTTATTACAAGAAGTTCAAGAATATCCCGAAAATTTCAGCCCTAATGTTTTGTTAAGACCTGTTTATCAACAAGTTATACTACCAAATCTTGCGTATATCGGAGGTTGGGGAGAAATTGCTTATTGGTTACAGCTCAAAAGACTTTTTTCTCATTGGAATGTACATTTTCCGATACTTTTGCCTAGGTTTTCCGGATTTCTATACACACAAGCCCAACGAAAATCATGGGAAGATTCCGGCTTACCTTTTGAAGATATTTTTTTACCTAATGCTGAGTTGCGTAAAAAAATAGCTATGAAACTATATGATAATGAACAAGTTAAGCTGAATTTCAACAATTTATTATTACAAGCAGAGCAATTTTCACAAGGTTTGGTGGAGCAATCTTTATTGGCAGATGCAACCCAAAAGAGCTTTTTGGTTACATTAAACAAACATTTTACACATTGGGAGAAGAAATTCTGGAAAAGGCTATATCCCAAAAATCGGCAGCTATTTGAATCCTTATTTGATTTAAAAAACCAAATTCAGCCGGACGGCTTTACCCAAGAACGTACTCTAAATTGGGTTTATCTAACTACCTTATATCCAGATCTGATTCCTAAAATCCAAGAAAATATTGGTCTTTTTGACGGAAAACCTATTCAAATTGAGCTACTTACTTCTAAGTAGGAATTTAATATTCAAAAATATACTTTGGCAAAGTTAGGTTTTCGAGAGCGCACAGCTCTTGTAAATATCGGTTTAACCCTTCTTTATGTTCTTGGGTTAGCCGATAATTTATCGAGTATTTAAAATACTCAGCGATTTCGTCTGTAGGCATATTAAACTCTGCCGAGCAAGTTTGAGCTACTGAATCTAAATGGTTAATTCCATAGTCAAATGCTTCAGCAATCTTTGAAATATTATCTTTGATACGTTCGTTTTGTGGTTTGTATGCCCAAACAGCAAATACAAAGGGCAGAGAGCACCATTCTTTCCAGATGTAGGCTAAGTCATAAATATTTTCAAATGAATCTCTTACTTGCAAAGCAGTATCTCCAATGATTACAACAGCTACATTATCAGCTACTTGATCAAAATAATTTGTAACATCTTTAAAGGCTACTTTTTTTTTCCAATAGTGATGAAATAATATTTTGGCCAAACCGTTTGAGGTACGGGAACTTGGGTCCATAAAAACAGTTTGGGCTTCTTCAAGGGGTTTTCGGGAGCAAAGCAGCACCGAATCCACAAAACCATCTGCACCAATGCAGTAGTTTGACATCAACCTCAACTCTTCAAAATCCGGCATTGAGCCAACTGGTATTAGGGCTATATCAACTACATCATTTTCAAGTAGTTGCGCACATTTAGCAGGAACTTCTGTTTGTATTGAATATAATGATTTATCTAATTTTGCTTCAATACCGGCTAAAAAAGGGCGTGTATTTAGGTAAGAAACAGCAGCAATTCGTATCATGTTAGCTATAATTCAAAGGTTTAACGTTAAAATTTTAACGTTTTAGATATTTTATACGGGTTTTAGGGCAACTGATCCTCATTAAACGAGTAATCTGCGTACCAATTCGTCTGCTGAAATTGCATCAGCTTCTGCATTAAAACTCGGTACTATTCTATGCCTCAATACTGGTAGTGCGACCGCCTTAACATCTTCAATATCAGGAGAGTATCTACCATGCAATACGGCATGGGCTTTTGCGCCCAAGATAAGATATTGGGAGGCTCTTGGTCCTGCGCCCCACAAAATCAGGTCAGAAACCCATGCAGGTGCTTCGCTATTTCCTTTTCGAGTTTTATTCACTAACCGCACACTGTATTCTATAACATTATCCGGAACAGGTACTTTTCTAACCAGTTGCTGAAATGCTATAATTTCTGCTGCATTTAAAACCGAAGAAACCTGCGGTTGGTTAAGGGTAGTAGTCGCTTTAACGATATTGACTTCTTCCTGGAAAGAGGGATAATCAAGTACCAAATTAAACATAAACCGGTCTAACTGGGCTTCCGGCAGTGGATAAGTACCCTCCTGCTCTATCGGGTTTTGGGTGGCTAACACAAAAAACGGCTGGCTTAAGAGGTGCTGCTGGCCGGCTATAGTTACTTTATTTTCCTGCATCGCTTCCAGCAAAGCAGCCTGCGTTTTAGGTGGAGTCCGGTTTATCTCATCCGCCAACAGCATATTGGTAAAAATAGGGCCATGAACAAATTTAAAGTATCTATTACCACTCTCTTTGTCAATTTCCAATATTTCTGTTCCCAAAATATCTCCCGGCATTAAATCCGGAGTAAATTGAATTCGGCTAAAATTCAACTTTAATGTTTGAGATACTGTACTGATTAAAAGAGTTTTAGCTAATCCTGGAACTCCTACTAATAATACATGGCCTTTACAAAATAAGGCAATTAGCAGTTTATCTATTATCGCTTCTTGGCCAATGATAACTTGGGCAATTTCTTTTTTGAGTGCTTTAAACTTGTTGGTAAGTTCTTGGGCAGCTTCGGTATCTGATTTATATAATTCGTTCATAAAAACGAGTTCAGCGTAATTTTTTAAAATTATTTAGAGCGGTAAAGTTGCAAAAGAAATTAGATTACCCAAACAAACCGTATTATTTTTATGAATTATATTCAAAAGGCAATCTGGTTTGGGTAATCTATCTTTTAGTGATTTTTGGGATGGATTTCGCAGTTAAACGCCTAATAGTATTCTGGCGGGATCTTCTAAGAGTTGCTTAACGCGAACGAGGAAACTTACGGAGTCTTTCCCGTCAATAATTCTATGGTCATAGGAAAGAGCAATATACATCATTGGGCGTATAACTACTTGTCCTTCAACGGCTACCGGGCGTTCTACAATATTGTGCATACCCAAAATCGCGCTTTGTGGCGGATTGATGATTGGCGTTGATAATAAAGAGCCGAATACACCACCATTGGTAATAGTGAAAGTGCCGCCGGTCATTTCATCAATACTTAATTTGCCGGCACGTGCTTTATTGGCTAAGCTGATGATTGTTTTTTCAATATCTGCTAAAGACATTAACTCTGTATTTCGGAGTATTGGTACTACAAGCCCTCTTTCTGTACTTACAGCAATTCCTACGTCTGCATAATCAGAAAACAAGATTTCGTCTCCTTGAATCTGTGCATTTACTACGGGAAAGTCTGCCAAAGCTATCGTTACTGCTTTGGTAAAGAATGACATAAATCCTAAGCCAATATCATGCTTTGTTTTAAATAATTCTTTGTATTTTGCCCGTAAGTCCATAATGCCGCTCATATCTACTTCATTAAAGGTAGTAAGCATTGCGGTTTCATTTTTTACGGAAACGAGGCGTTGCGCGAGCCGTTTACGTAATTGGCTCATTTTTTCACTACGTTGCGCTCTGAGGTCTGAACTAATAGCAGCCGGTTTCTCGATGCTTTTTTCTTTGTTGGGAACATCTACCACGACCACTTTGGGTTTACCTTGCTCAATAATATCCGTTTTGGTAATGCGGCCTCCCCTTCCTGTGCCTTGAAGAGTAGATGTATCTATATTTTGCTCATTTATCATTTTTTGAGCAGAAACAGAAGGTAAATTTTGGGTATAGGAGCCGTTAGCGTTAGACTCTACCGAAGTATTTTCTGGATTTGTTGTAATGTGATTCTCGGTAGTTTTTGATACTGTTTTTGCAGCGGAAGTATCAATAGAGCAGACTGTATCACCTACCTTAACCGTAGTTCCGGCAGAAACTAATATTTTCAGTGATCCGGCTACTTCTGCATTCAGCGTAAGCATTGCTTTATCTGATTCTATTTCAGCCAAAATCTCGTCTTGCTCCACATAATCACCCTCTTTTTTTAGCCATGAACCTATTGTTACCTCAGTAATGGACTCACCCGGGCTGGGGACTTTCATTTCAAGTACCATAATTTTCTATTCTTACTGCAAAGAAACGCAATACTACGAAAAAGAATTTGCTTTAATCTGCTTTTTTAATGTAAAAACAGTATTTTATCTTTTTGAAACATTCTACAATCTTAACTAATTCTTTGATATTTTTGAATTTAAGTTGATTTAGTGTATCTTATTTTTTTGCCAATTGGTTAATGTCTCCAATCATAAAAGTATGCTTTCCTTTTTCTGCAATTTTCGTAATTGTTTCAATGATTTGGAAGAATTTAATATTTTCGTTATCTTTCATCAGGTCAGAGGCGTTTTTTAGTGCTCTTGCTGTGGCAACGGCTGTTCGTGCATTTTCAAGTTCAGATTTTGCTCTGATTTTGGCTTCCAAATGTTTTGCAAATAAGTCTTGAATAGATTTTGGAAAAGTCAAATCACGTAGTTTTGCTTGTTCAATCGTTATTCCAAATTCAGAAATTTCTTTTTCCATCTCTTCGGTTTTGAAGTCGGTAAGTTCGTTTCGTTTTTCGTTTAATGATTCACTATCCAAATCAGCTATTTTGTTACGGATGTATAGTTGAACTATATTGAAAATCCGTTGTTCGGCTTCTTGTATAATTGCATAAATCTGTTTGTCAAGAGTAAATTTGCCCAGAAACTTTTGGCCATCTATTATTTTGTAAATTACGTTAAATGAAAAACGCAAAGCAACATTATCTTTTGTCAGTACCTCTTGATTCGTGATTGTCAAGAGTTTTGATGTTTCGGGAAGTGTAAATAATTCTGTTCTGTTTTTCCAATCCCAGATTTCGTAATAGCCTGAAGTTAGTTTTTGCTCAAAAATGTTGTCCCTATACAAAAAGCCAACTGTGTTTGGTTTTACTTGATATTGTTTTTTGAATATTCTCATTATTATGTTGTTTTATTAATCAGTTAAATAAAAAAAGAGAGAAGAACACCAAAGTTAAGGGAAGCTAAGTTAAGTTTGAATAATTTATCCAACCGGTATCTCTTGTCTTACAGGCTTACATTCAGGTTGAACATTGCTGTTCTGTTCTTCTCTTTTTTGTTTTCAGCGTAACAGGCTGGAGCGTTTTTAGACGCAATTTGCAACCAACGCAAATGGGGAGTCGAACCCCTTGGGACAAAGCTCCGCAATACCCTGTTTAGTTTGCTTGCCCCATTATCAAACAGGTGGCGGTTTATTTTTAAGATTTTATCATCAAGTGTCATCTGCGATATTCTGACTAATGTTTTAGCAATTTTGTGAAGTAGCGAAAATTAAAGCACTACCGTTGAATATTTGGTTGTGGTTCAGAAAGTATGAAAGCTATAATTTCGTTGGTGAATCATTATTGCAATCATAGCATCATGATTCTCTGTTTTCTTGGAAAAGTAAGTAGTCCCCTGACAAATCTTCTGTTTCTGGCTCGTAATGAGTTATTTACACCTTCTACCTCCTTCGTTAAATGCTTACCAATCTGGTGATTTCTGCCCCCAAATACAGCCGAAAAGGCATCCCAATTATCCGTACAAATTTCGTCTATACTTAGGTGTGCTACCATTGAGTTCAGAAAGCATGAAAATGAATAAAAAATACCGCTCAATATTAGTTAATTTTTTGATATACTGGCTGCGACATAATCCAATAGAGGAATATAGTATTTATATCTCCTAAGTTACAAGCCAAAGCAATCTTCTATAAACTAACGAGTAATAACTAATTTCTGGTTAATTACCTGATCTTTTAAACGAACTTGTACATGATACGTGCCAACGGCTAATGACCCTGCTGGAAGTAATATTGTATGATTACCACGTTCCAGAAGTGTTGGATTCACTTTCCAAACTTGTTGGCCAATAGAATTGTAAACAGCAATTTCTATGGTATTTTCTTCCGGTAAGGTGAGCGAAAGCTGAGTAACTGCCTGATTAGTAGGGTTAGGATATAGTACACATAAAACTTCTCCGTCCTTTACAACCAATTCTACTATTTCTGACCAAAATACACGTCCGTCAAAATCAACTTGTTCTAACTGATAGAAATGGCGGCCATCCGGTAAGTTCTTATGTATGTGCTGATAGGAATTATATGATTGCGCCTGAGCATCTTGCCAAGTTAGCATTTCCCATTGATTAGTAACTTGATAAGCGTGATGAAGCCGGTATCCGGAACAATTAACTTCGTCTGCTGTTTCCCAAGTAAGTAAAGCATCTTTACCGTGTAACTTTCCTTTGAAACTAAGTAGGCGAATAGGCAAAATAACAGGGTCAGAACCAACTGCAAAAGGAGAAAAACTTGAAAATCCGTTTGCTTTATATGTCCACGGCGAGATGTTATTTCCTACTCCTATGGACTGAGCCGGAGTACTTTCTTGCATCCACGTTCCACTACCTGAATACCAGTGTCCCATAAATGCCTGAGTATTATCAAAAGAGGCATTTTCGTGTGGCGTAATCCACCAAACTTTAATATCTGCTAATGACCCGCCGGGTATTTCTTCTTCGACATGCCATGTACGATTTACAGAGAACGTGGTTTCTAATTGGTTGGGAGGAACTGGTCCGTTGTGCTCAAAGGTGCCACTTACACGAGCAGAAAAGTTATCTTTTGTCCCTTGATTCCACAATTGTAAGCGATTGTATGATGCCGTAGAATGTCCTATCGGGAATAAGAATGTTTGCTGTGTTCCGCCGATGCTTCGTTTTTTGAGGCTTCCTGTTCCATTGGTAACGAAGTATCCGGTGTTATATTCGTGTCCGGTAATTATTGCGGAGTCCCCAAGAGTAAATGTGGTGTTTCCTAATGTGATATGTCCGCTTTGGAACTGAACTTCGGTAGTTGCACTGGAATTACCCGTAGAAAACTTCTCTCCACCGTTACGTATCTCCAAACGGCCATATTTACCTGCCCACATATTTTGATTTCCTGCACGTATGTATGCAACGGTACTTAGGCTATCATTGGCCAAAATAGCGTTTCCAACCGGAGTAAAGTCTCCTTCTATCTCAAGGCGACCATAATTTTCTAAGTCGTTAGATGTCCATGCGTTAGTAGTATCATGCAGATACAAGGTATTATTAAGTGGAATTTTCAAATTCCCTACATTGTTGATAGTTAGTTCATCTACCATAGTGTCTGCGGGGATTGTATGATTGTAAAGTACATTATGGCGCACAAGTATCGTTCTGGAATAGCGTGTTGGATAGCTTGCGCTCCCGCAGCCAGAATTGTAAAGCCCCATATCCAACCAAACTCCAAGTATTGGATCTCCAATCTGCCAAGTAGATGTATCAGACCAATTACCTACCTGTTTTGAGCGATAGTGCAAGTACGCTTGGGTTCCCATATTCAAGAAGGTACTTGTAGAAGAATCACAATTACCCGGCAATGAAATTGTTAGGGTAGGATTATAAATACCCGGCACTGTGTATATTGTAGTAGGATTTTGGGCAGTAGAGGTGTCTCCGTTTGCAAAATTCCAAGTAGGATTTCCACCTATTGTTGGTGTTGAGGCAAATACTTGGAACTCACGCCAATCTATTGAATTTGCAGGTGCGTCCACTTCAAGTTTCCAACGGTTGGCAAATAAGCAATTTGTTTCAGGGATATTATATGTATCGAAGTTTCCGCCACCGGAAGCCGGCTTAAATACCTTAACTAACTTCCAACCCATTGAATCAGCAAAATACAGCCTTAGTTCTGTGGGCGAATTTCCAGAAGGTGCCCAATAATAAAAACGATTGACTGATTTTTTGGATAGATAGTTCCATTGTACCCAGTAAGTGCCCGTAGGATGCGAACCCATTGTCCATGCAGAACTTGATGATGAGCCGTCATAGAGATAGCTATAATATAACCAGTTATTACTAAAACTTATTCTGCCTGCGGGAGGTGGTACTCCAACCGTAGAGGCTGCCGAAACAGGAAATCCTAAGCCACCTATTGTTGGTTGAGTGAGGCCAGAAACCTGAGTGATATTATAGAATTGAACCGGTTGATTCAAACAAGTTTTAGAAAAAGTAAATTCTGGTACAGGGCGGTAGTTCACCTGAGCAATAATTTGGCTACGATTTCCGGTGCAAGTATTTTGTATGTAATATATCTTGGTTTGATCTAATGGAGGCGTTGTAAATGAATTTGTATTTGAAGCTATCGGTATCGGAGACACAGGTGAATCGTACCAATTTGTAGGAGAAGCTACGTTAAAAGTTACCGTTTGTCCATAACAAGCAACTCCATTGGGGGCAGTGAAATTACTCCATTTATCGGTTGCATGACCGTCATAGGGGCCTCCGACAAAAATATTAGTTAAGCAATTTCCGGTAAGCAACACAGAGCTATGGCCGTCATAGGGGCCACCGGCATATACTAAGGCGGTGCAATTTGCCGTAACTACTACATCTGCATGGCCGTCATAAGGGCCGCCAACGAAAATATTGGCAAAACAAGCACTTGCAGCAGATACACTTGCGTGGCCATCATAAGGGCCACCAACAAAAATAGGCTGAGTACAATTCGTTACAACAACATCTAACGCATGACCGTCATAAGGACCACCAGCATATATAGGCTGAATGCAATTAGCAACAACAACATCTAAGGCATGGCCATCATAAGGGCCACCAGCATATATAGGTTGAATACAATTGGCAAAAACGACATCTAACGCATGACCGTCATAGGGACCACCAACAAAAATGTTAGAAACGCAATTTGAATACAATACATCGGTTGCATGGCCGTCATAGGGGCCACCAACCCAAATTACCGGATCTTGTGGGCATACAATAACTTGATCGGTTGCATGACCGTCATAAGGACCACCGGAATATACCGTAGTAACAAGACAATTAGAAAAGGCTAAGTCATTTGCGTGGCCGTCATAGGGGCCACCGGCAAAAATGTTAGAAACACAGTTTGAATACAGTACATCAGTCGCGTGGCCGTCATAAGGACCACCAGCATATATAGGTAGAATACAGTTAGCAAAAACGACATCTAAGGCATGGCCGTCATAAGGGCCACCCGTGTAGATATTGGTTAAGCAATTTCCGGCAAGTAATATCGAGCTATGGCCGTCATAAGGGCCGCCGACAAAAATATTAGCAAAGCAATTCACAGAAACATTATCAGTTGCATGGCCATCATAAGGGCCACCAACATATATGTTAGCAAAGCAATTCACAGAAACATTATCGGTTGCATGGCCGTCATAAGGGCCACCAACATATATATTAGGTTCACAATTAGCTGTATAGTTGCTATTTGCATGGCCGTCATAAGGGCCACCGACAAACACAGGAGTCATCAAGACTGTAAAGTCAAGACAATAGGTAGAATCACAGTTTCCATTAGATATGGTTACACATATACGTTTGTTTCCCGGCAAGCTATATGAAACCGGAGGTGGTGTAACGCCAACATAAAACTGCGGAGATGCTGTGCAAGGCCCGGGAGCCGCACAGAAATTCCAATAATAAGTCGCACCGGGGATAGTATCAACCATCAATGGCGTAATCGTTATTGGCTCTCCTGCTAAGGGGCTTGCAGGATTTAGGGTAAAACTAACTTGGGGTTTTGGATATACAGAAACAAAGCGCAACATCGTATCCGAAACACCTCCATTAAAAGCGATTAACCGTACCGGATAATTTCCCGGGGATACATAATAATGTATTGGATTAACTACAAACGAAGAATCTCCGTCTCCAAATAGCCATTTGTAGGTTATACTTGGCCCACTGGAGGATGTGTTGGTAAAAAATACAGGCAGATTTGCACAAGAAGCTGTGTATAGAAACGAAGCTCGTGGGCGTTCCGGTGGAATTGGGACACACTGAGTGTCTGAAACCGGATAAACTGTCGTTTTTAACCCAATAAAACCGATAGCATATTCCGGTGAAATAACTTGAATGCGGAAGAAGCCTGCGGTTCGGCATTTTAAGTGCAAAATAATAAAAGCTCCCTGGGAAACACATTCATCAAATGTTAAATTACTACAAGACCCCGTTGCTACCCGATAACGAATTTCATCTCCTGGCGAATTTGTATGGTTCATAACCTGTATATCCATATTAAACTTCCCTGGCAAAGTACTTGCATCAATACTGAACCATGTAGATTTATAGCCGGTTGGGCCGGATAAACATCCCATATTAGAGCCATCTTCGCCCGGAGCCTCTCCTATCGTATGACAATCTACCCTAACAGAATCCTCAAAACTACTAAATGTAGCTGCATTTAGAGCTACCGGGTCACTGCACAAATCTCCCTTATCCGGAATAAACCAAATACGCGGAAGTACCGTTTCAGTTGGATAATTACAACCCGTAAACATTAAATAATAAACACCGGGAGATACACAACCCTGCCCCCATGTGTAATATGTGCCGGGGTTGAAATTAGGGTTATTATTGACCGACAGTGATGTTTCTGGAACCCGAACAAGGCCGGAATTGGTTGAATCCCCCGGTATTATAGAGCGATATAACTGAATATCACTTGTGTTATAGTTTGTAGTTCCATTGGGTCTGTCATAATTAAATCGTAAGCGTCCGGTTCTCCCTACTACAATTTTGTACCAAATAGTTTTATTTCCGCAGGAATTTTGATCTGTGGGATCTTTTGTAGCGCAGTTTAAGTTACCTAAATAACCCGTCAAAGTAACACTATCTATTAAGGTATAATTTGTATATGGCGGAAAACTTTGAGTAGTCGGATTTGCATTGATTTGATTAGCATGGGAATAATGGTCAAACAGCACAAAACTGGGAGGTGCCGGGTCAAAACGAACTCCTACTTCAATTTGATTATTTGCCTCATTATAATAATTACAGTTCACCATCACGTAATAACGTCTTTGAATAACCGGATTACATGGATCGATGTAAAAAGAAACTGTTTGGCTATTTCCGCACCACCAACTAGTTGAAGTATTTATGTACTGCAAGGGTGGTGAAAGAGAATCTGTTGGGGGAATTACAGTGTTAGGTGAATAATATATTGTAAATGGAGTTTGAGATGTTTTATAAGGTGTTCGGTTATATACTGATACATTTACAGTTCCCGGCCCTGTTACGGTAAATGTGTACCACAATGAACGGCGATATACATTCAATGATTGCTGAACGGGCGGGTTATTACTATGAGTACTTCCTATTGGGCAGTTATTATGTGGGTCGGTAGAAGGAGCTCCAGTAGTACAAAAGAAAAAGTCGTTACTGGGTGCTCTTCCAAATGGGCCTAATGGATCCGAAGGATTTCCCAAGTATTCTGTACTATTGCTTGGTATCTCCCCAAAGCTATAAGCACTTGAAGATCTATCAAACTTACTATATCCCGTAGAATCCACATAAATTGTGGGTGTATGTGTGTAGCCTATATTTCCATTTCCTGCAAATGTAACTAAGGTATAAACTCCGGGTGATAGGCTACAAAACTTCATGTTGTCTGAAACACAATCATGAGCAATGGTAAACGGCGGAGCCTGTCCCCGAATGTCGCCTGAATATAGTCGAGATTGATAGCCATACGGCCATGGATTTAAATTATTAATTACCACATAAGAAGTCTTCGTCAGGGTAAAAACTCTGTAAGAAATGCGGTTATGGCTTACATTGCAGGCAAATATACCCGGAGGAAACGGTAAGTCGTCTGCACAATCCCAATATTCTTGGGGGAAAGTAAAGGTAGTATCGTTTTTGGGATATTTTGCAGTATGCTGTACGGTATTTGGTCTCCAAAAAATTTGTGGGTCATGCAAGAAACTGGTATCTGCTGTAGCAAATGTCCTGAATCGCTGAACATTTGGATTTATTGATAACGTAAAGGTGTTATTGTCTCCAATTGAGCCTCCCAATCCACTGGGATACGTAGGATCCACAAATGTCTTTCCGTAACCATAGGCCACAATGGTGTACCAACCCGGCGGTGTACAAGTAGTGAAGCCACCATAACAATCTTTCCACAAACCGGTAAGAGAGTTGGTTGATAAGCGTCCAGAAAACATTCGATAGCTAACTCCGCCTCCATAATAATAAGAGCCGGTGTTATCTGTAAAAGTCAATAGCGAGGGCTGTGCAATATAAACTTCGCGGTATATTTGCTTTGTAGCACCGTTACAAGGAGCATATCCTAAAATTGTGAGCGGGTTATCATCACAATAAAAACGTGTTGGAGTAGCCGAAACGGATAAACGGCTTAACGAAACTGTATCTAAAACCTCCGGAGCAACAGGGTTCGTAAATATGGTTGGAGGGTAAGCATCAAAATGCACCCAAGGGCGGTCTCCATAGGTAATATCCGTAATGTCCCCAAAAGTTACTAATACGTACCAGCCCGGTACTACACAAACTTTGAATGGATAATAGGTACTTTGGCAACCGGCTTGGTCAATAAGCCCTTGTAACCGGCCATTAACTACGGGAGCCGTTCTGGGGTCTCCTCTGTATAAACGGTAGCGAAAACGCCACCAATCTCCTCCACCCGATACTAAAATTCCATTTTGGTTGATATAAATAAGTCGGTAAATCGCCCTATCGTTTGAGGCTCGGCAAAGATCTCCATCCGGTAAAAGGGTCGTAGAGCAATCGAAATAATCATTTTTTGCATAATACGTTTGCCCTGAAACCAATCCATTTAGTCCGTTTATGCTATCAACTTGGGTTGTATTCCGAAGTCCATATTTTTCTGCACCTACTTGGTCCCTTCTGATTGTAAGGTTTACCTGCCGTCCTAAATGGGATACCCAATATTGATGAGCATTAGGTGGATTTGATGTTCCCAATAACTGAATACTCCACGTTCCGGCTGGTAAGCACGGGATAAATTTAGTGCCTGAAAACATATCGTAGTACGTTAATCCGGCGCATCCTGATGCGGCATCACCCTGATATAAGCGAACCCAAACCGCAGGGCTACCCCATGACCACGCGCTAAAATCTATATTTGACGGAACATCTAACTGAAAGGTTGTCCATTGGTTTAAGTCATAAGTATATCCTCCTAATTTGTAATTAGCGCTATCCGGAATTGCCGGCGCACAAGGTGCCTGCAAAGCCATTTGGCCATTACAAGAAAAATAATCACTCCGGTTATTATTCCCATAGGATAAGTTGCCAATCTGATACGCAGGCGGAATCGTTCCCGGAAAGGGAGAAGCAGTAGGGTTAGAACCCACTTCGTACATCCGAACATTTATATTACCAAAGTACGTTCGGCTAAAAAATAGTTGTATTGAGTAAGTAGTATTCGGCTCTAACTGGCAAGCATTCCAAGTAGCGGCATAAACCCCTGAATTTGATTGTGTTAAGGTTTTACAACTATCTATTCTTGTTAAATTTGTTCCTCCGGCAGGTATTCCATCCGCAATTGAGTCTTGCATGGCATTACCTCTGTATAAATTATATCCAAAATATCGAATACCCGGTATATTTGTTCTCCATGGATTTTCTCCTAATTCAAAACGAACATAATCCACTAAATTATCCGTAGTAAATATATGCCAACTTGATTGCGTAAAATTTGTATCAGGGCACATTAACTCTCCGCTAAATATAGACTGGCATCCAACTAAGTACGTTTGATTCATATAGTTAGGCAGGCCTACACCGCTTATCACCCCAAAGTTTAGTGGGTTTGAGGCATAGTCATATAGCGTTTCTGTAGCGGAGGAAGGGTTTACAATCAAGCGAACCTGCAAGGAATCATTTGCATTAACCACTGAGGACACCTGTATCATATAATCCCCCGATTTTAAGCAAATGTGGGTATAGCCTTCTATGTTAATAATCGGTGGGTCTATTACTTCATTAGTACCTGGCAAGCAGGTATTGGTCTTGTATAATGTCCAACCGGCCCATGTAGCCGGCATAGGTGGCGGGGATTGGGACTGCTCTAAAACTATACGGATTTCGCGCGTAGTCGGTAAATGAAACTTAAACCAAACTGTTTTATCTCGGGCTACTTGCTGAATGGGAATAAACTCTCCCGTCTGAACAGTAGCACCGAGCATTCTTATTGGTGATGAAACAAAGTTACCATACCCAAAACCTCCGTTTGGAATGGGTATATCTATTGCGTTAGAGCAATTATCATTGGGGGGTTGTGCATGGCCAACCAATCCCATCATAAATAACAGAACGCAGTAAAGTTGTTTCATAACTTTCAGCCAGTTTTTTTGCAAAGTTTATCGCTAATTCTACATGAGTTTTTGAATGTGTGCTAAAAAGCACACATTCAAATTAGGCAAATTTTATCTGATACCGCGTCCGCCATAACTACTACAATTGCCGCGAGTATAAAAATAGCTATTGACACGACCAGAATAATACTCATAGCGGTCATCCATACGGATTCTAGTACCGTCTGAATCCCATGCACCACCACGAATGGCTACTTGGTAACCAGAAGTTAATGTACCGGCGGGCCAGTCTCCTTGGGTATGAACGCCCGTTGCGTTATCAATATTACCGTCTCCCCAAGAGCCGAGATAGCCTAAGCTTTGGCCGGAAGCGGCTACACAATATTCACCTACATTACCAGTTAGGTCTTGGATTCCATAGAAAGATGCACCGGCAGCTTCACGGGTAGATGATGTAGGTAGAGCATTCATACCTACTCTAACAGGGCCATAGCCTCCGTCTCCACCTCCTGTGAATGCATCATAATAATAATTACAGTTAGATGTAGGTGTGTTGAGGAATACTTCTGTGCCGTTTTCGCTGGGTATGGTGGTAGATATAACCGTTCCTTGATAGATGTTAGTAGTTCCCCATGCAAATTCTCCAGAAACAACCGGTCCTAATCCTCGGCAGGCTTTTTCAAACTGGAGCTCTGACATTGGCTTTAGGGCAGCCCAATCTAAATAAGCAGAAAAATCTGCCCAAGTAAGATAGTTTTGTGCCCTATTCGGTCTGTCTGAAACATATAGGTTGGGAGGGGTTCCAGTGTTAGAACTCCGGTTTCTGTATGAATTAAAATTTCCTAAGTAACGTACATTTTGAATGGTACTGGAAATTGTATTTAAAAATTCGCTGTACTGATGTTGTGAAATTTCATATTTCATGCAATAAAAGGGATTGAAGCCCTTAGGATAGGCTGCGGGTAAGTTTACGTTATCAACTTGGGCATCATTCCAACTATTATCAGCATGAACTGTAACAGCATTTTCAGAGCTTACCTGAAAAGCTACATTAGCATTTGAAATAGAGGATAAACCGCCCCAACTGGCGTTATCTCCCGCCCAGAAAGCAGAGCCGGGAACGAATACCATTTCTATTCCAAATACTTTAACGTCAATATCTGTACCTGCACCGGGTAGATTTGTAACGTTTAAAGTAATGGTCGTGGCTGCTGGAGAGGCAAAAATACCAACGCTATTTCTGCGTAGCATTACCCCCGTATTGTTTGGGCTGGCATCTATACCTACAGAAGATCCGTCTGAAAAAGTAGGCTCTAAATCAGATCCGAAGTTATGGTCTCCTAAGTTTACACTCATCGCTCCATGCGACCACGCTGTTGTTGGCGGAGTTCCGCAATTACGAAATTTCACAAATATCCAAACACCATCCCAGTTTGAAGGAGATGTAGTTACCCGCCAAGAATTTTGCCACTGAACACTAAATGTAACCGTCTTATTCGTTTGATTTACAGATAAGCCAGTTATATTTAGTGCATTAGAATATGCTTTGGGCACATTATAGCCAATGCACAACAAAAACAATAATATAGGCACCCACAATGCCCTTAAACTAAATTTGTCGATGTTTTTCATAATCTTTACAAATACTTGCACAAAGATAGTTTTTTTTAAATCCTAACAACCTAAATATGTTTTATTTTTAAAAAAAGTATTTTAACGGAATAAATGGCAGTTTGGCTTAGAAAGTATGATGAGGTTTTTGGCAATAAAGACTAACTTTATCGTTTATGCCAGAAGTCAAACCAAGGGTTACTTGTCCTCATTGTCGAAGCACAAAAACATCTAAAAATGGGCGGAAAAAGAACGAGACTCAGAATTATTTATGGTGGGTTCTATAATTTAAATCATTGTTATTCAAGTAATTATATGTATATTTACGTATAATTTAACACGAAAACAATATGACATCACAGGAGCATAAAACCAATGGCAAAAAGAGCTATTTGACGAGCAATTTACTATTGAACGTTTGTCTGCAATTGGCAATCCTTTAGAAAAACAAGCAATGTTATTGATTTTGAGGTATTTCGCAACACGTTAGAATCTAAATTATTAAAGGTGGGTTCTATAAATTAGTTTTTTTATTTTTTTCAGACACAAGTCATACGATAGTGAAAAATAAACAAGACCAATATTTTGCATATTGGATTTTTTATT